>CAMWRB010000048.1 GCA_947176545.1 uncultured Porphyromonadaceae bacterium | reverse complement strand
TCCGTATTCCGCTCTGAAACAGAATCGTCATTCCCGGATATTTTTAAATCACACATTTCAAAACAGTCACTTATTAATAATATTCGCACCGTAAAATTAACAAAATTGTATTAAAACGAGCAAATAATTTGGTTAATTACATGAGTTTTTATAATTTTGCAGTCCGAGCGAATACACGCGGCAGGTCTTGCCGTGCTAATAAATGTATCTGTAACGCCCAAAGAATAACAATAAAATCAATATAAGAAGATGAAAAGAACTTATCAGCCCTCCAACCGTCGTCGTGTGAACAAGCACGGCTTCCGCGAAAGAATGGCCACAAAAGATGGTCGCAAAGTGCTCTCACGTCGTCGTGCTAAAGGCCGTTACTCCCTCACAGTATCTGACAATATCGCCGGTAAGTAATCTCTAAAAACAGCACAGGCGATATGATGAACGCACAAGACATCAAGAACGGTACATGTATCCGTCTTGACAATCAGCTCTACTTCTGCATAGAGTTTCTGCACGTTAAGCCCGGCAAGGGTAATACATTCATGCGCACTAAGCTCAAAAATGTTGTTGACGGCCGTGTGATTGAACGTCGTTTCAACATCGGCGAGAAACTTGAAGACGTGCGCGTGGAGCGTCGTCCCTATCAGTATCTCTATGCTGACGGCGGTGACGACATCTTCATGAACCAGGAGACTTTTGACCAGGTGCCCATCTCCAAGGATTTGGTGACCGGCTCTGCATACATGAAAGAGGGTGACATAGTTGAGGTCGTTTCAGACGCTTCGACCAACACCGTCCTCTATGCAGAAATGCCCATGAAGACTATCCTGAAGGTTACATACACAGAGCCCGGCATCAAGGGTGACACAGCAACCAATACTCTCAAACCCGCAACCGTCGAGACCGGTGCCACTGTCAGAGTGCCTCTCTTCGTCAATGAAGGTGAGTCTATTGAAGTTGATACCCGTGACGGCTCATACGTATCACGCGTCAAGGCCTAATTCTCACGGTATCTTAGTTATAGTAATATATAAACAGGATGTAGATGACATTCTCCATCATCATCCCCGTATATAACAGGCCGGATGAGATTGCCGACCTGCTCGAAAGCCTTTGTCAGCAGACTGACAAAGGCTTTGAGACTATTATAGTGGAGGACGGCTCGACCGTCAGATGTCTCGAACAGGTCAAACAATACGACGGACTGCTCGACATTCAATATTTCTACAAGGATAACGAGGGACGTTCCATCGCACGCAATTACGGCATGGAACGCGCACGGGGTGACTACTTCATCTTTGTGGACTCGGACTGCATTCTCCCGCCAGAATATATCGCGACTCTCCGCGACGAGCTTGAACGCAATTACACTGACTTCTACGGTGGTCCCGATGCGGCACATGAGTCATTCACCGACACACAGAAAGCCATCAACTTCGCCATGACAGCGTTCCTCACAACCGGAGGAATACGCGGCGGCAAGATACAGATGGAGAAGTTTGTACCGCGCACTTTCAACATGGGTTTCGCACGCCGGGTCTTTGATAAGGTCGGGGGCTTCCGTGAGATGTTCTCCGAGGATATAGACATGTCCACCCGTATCCGCAATGCGGGTTACTCACCGCAACTCATCCGCGATGTGTACGTCTATCACAAGCGACGCGGCAACCTGCGCAAGTTCTGGCGGCAGGTACATGTCTTCGGAATGTCACGCATCACGTTACAATTGCTGTATCCCGGCTCAATGAAGGCGGTCCACTGGATGCCGGCCATCTTTACCGTCGGCTCGGCCGGACTCATCACAGCCTCATTCTTCCAGCCTTGGGCACTCCTGCCGTTGGGTGTATATATCGCTGCTCTCTGGGGTTCTGCACTCCATTCAACCCGAAGTCTGAAGATTGCCACAAAAGCGGTGGCAGCCTCACTGATACAACTGTATGGCTACGGCACCGGTTTTATCCGTGCATACGTATGGAAAATTCTGCTGCGCCACGGACGCGACGAGCAGCAGGAGATTGAGATGCGCAAAGGGAAATAGGCCGTCAGAGAAATGATGACTCAACGTGATGTAATGCCATGAGCGATTTACCTGTCAATACGATTAAGGAACTCGACCCCGACCTGCGCCCGCAGGAGAGGGCACTTGAGTATGGTGTAGAAACTCTGCGTACTCACGAACTCTTAGCGCTCATATTGCGCTCCGGACGCCCCGGACATCCCATTACAACCATTACGGCCGACCTGCTCGAAAATTCATCCAACTCGCTTCATATATTGGGGCGCAAGAGTTTCAACGAGCTGAAGCAGACAAACGGTCTCGGCACTGTCAAATGTCTGCAGGTCGCCGCTATAATGGAACTGGCGAAACGATATTATTCGGAAGATAACACCTCACTGCAACCGGTCATCAGACAATCTTCCGATATAGACCGGTTGATGCGTACCACTCTCGGCTCTTTGCCACAGGAAGAAATCTGGATTGTCACGCTCTCACGAGCCAACAGGGTCATCAACAAGCACCTTATAACCCGCGGTTCGGCCGTGGCAAGTGTCTTTGACCTTAAACGGTGTCTCAAAATCGCTCTCCTCGACGACGCACAGAGTCTCATACTATGTCATAATCACCCGTCGGGCAATCTGCGACCCTCCCCGCAGGATGACAATATAACCCGCCAACTCGCATCCGCCTGCAAACAGATGGAATTGCGTTTGCTCGACCACGTAATCTTCGCACACACCGGCTTCTATTCATACATGGACAACGGCAAACTGCCATAATAACGTCCAAACCGTCAAAACAATGACGCTGCATCATTGACGTTCCTGACCGAATTGTCCACATCTATCTTCCTTATTCTGCCGGCTCCAAACAGATACTTGTAGAACAATACACGGCGCACCCTGTTTTCGAGTACATCACGTGTCATACGTCCGGATTCCGCAGCCTCCAGTGCAAGCTCAATCTCACGCCGGGTATCTGTCGGTGCTATCACGATGTCGGCACCGGCCACAATCGCCTGCCAGGCCGAAATCCCCATAGCCCCCTCCATATTCAGAGCGTCAGTCAGCACCAGTCCGCCGAAGCCAAGTCGCCCCCGCAATATATCCTGCATCAGTACCGGGGAGACTACCGCCGGACGCTTCACCGAATCGAGCGAAGTCGCAGCCAGGTGTCCGACCATCACCCCGCTGAGCAGCTGCTCCGCATATCGCCTGAACGGATAGAGGTCGATTGAGTCAAGTCGCTCCTCATCTGACGTTATCATTCCCAATGAGAGATGACTGTCGCCCGAAGCGCTGCCGTGTCCGGGAAAATGTTTGGCCACACTTATCACTCCCCCATCCTCGAGTCCGCGGGCATATGCTATGGCCAAATCGGCGACACGATGGGGGTCGGAACCCAATGAACGCCGACGTGAGATACCCCGGCTGCCTTCAGCGGGCACAACATCGACGACAGGACCCAAAACCATAGAAACACCCATCGCCCTGCATTCGCGCGCTATCTCCCTGCCGAAGTCATACATCTGCTGGTCGTTGGCCATGCGACCCAAATCGCTGTTCCACGGAAACTCCGGGGCATCCGAAAGACGCATACGCAAACCGTTTTCAGCGTCCATAGCCAACAGCACGCCACGGTCCGACAACCGCTGAACCGTATCCGAAATAATCGCCACAGAGCGTACATCACCCTTCAGCAATACTATTCCCCCTACATTTTCGTCGCATATATATTCTCTCAGCCGGGCCATATCAGCCGGTGTATTTCGCGCATACATCGCCGGCATAAGCAACTGCCCGACCATCTCACGGACACTCATCCGCTCCAATACCGAATCCGCCCAATCCCATGCACGCTCCGTCAATTCATGCTGTTGCCGGAGCGTGTCACCGTCGGGAGACTCATCACGCCCCCCCTTATCATCACGTGGCACGCACGACGACAAAATCGACATCAATACCGACAGGAGTAATGTTATTGACGCTCTGACACACATACCACTCACCTTATACCTTGTCTATTGATTCTTACGGAAGATGAACGGCCGGCATGAACCGCGGAGTCTCATCAGGTGCTATCGAAAGACCCTGCGCAGTCATTCCGTATATATACCTCAGCAAGGCCGCGGCCATCAGGTCATCATCCATCCAGAGACGCTTTCCTCCGGCAAAGGTGACGAAGTCATCATTGCCGTCTGCGACATAATCGAGAGTCGCCATCGTGTAAACTCGCTCCGGATTAATCTCCTCACCATTTAGGAGAACACGCTCCAATCCACCGTTGCCGTCGGTCAGCACCATCAGTTCACGGCTGATTCCCTCGCCACCTTTTCCGGCAGCCATACGCATGGCCTCTATCAAGTCAGCACCGTTCACCTCCTGGATGACAACATAATTGTTGAACGGGAATGTCTCCAATATCAGTCCCTCCGTGACGTCACCCTCCGGCATGGCATGACGGATTCCTCCTACATTCATAATCGCGAAATCGGGAGTTTTCACATCGATACCGGCCTGACGCAGACTGTCAGATTTCATGTCACCGTACCATTTGGCGAAGTCGGCGATGAAGTTGGGATATCCCCCTGTACGCTTATCACCGCTCAGAGCGCGATAGGATTTGGCTATCACACGGTTATTGACAGAATCGACCTTATGCTTGTAGGGAGCGATAAAGTCTCTGATATTTTTATCGAGCATATCATCATCAAAGCGGTCGCTTACGCTTATCAGGTTATAATTATACTCGGATGGCACGGAGCGGTTGAGATTATCCAAATCTATCTTGATATAACCCAGATACTTCCCGTATTTACCGGTCTGTGTCACCAACACCGGTCGCCCGTTTGCATTTTCCACTATCGAGGGGGTGAATTTATCCTCACCGGGACGCACGTCAGAGCGGTCTGAGGCTTTTGTACCGGGCTGTATGACGGTGTGTGAATGTCCGCCGATGATTATATCAACATCTTTGGAGGCGGCAGCCAATTCGTAATCCGTAGTCTTGTCATTCTCCTTGCGCGCTCCGAGATGACTCACAACCACCACAATATCGCATCCGCGCTTGTCTTTCAGTTCGGCTGCCAGCTTATTGACCGTCTCAACGACATTCTTGTGTCGCATACCGGCATAATTATGTTGGGAGACAAGACTTTCGGGGTCTACACCCACACCGATGAACCCGACCTTGTGTTTGCCCACCTTTTTGATGACATAATCCTCCATCAGTCCCTGCATGGGAGTCCCGGTGAAATCATAGTTTGCATCGAGACGCGAAGCCCTGAGTCTCTTGTAGTGCTTTGCCAATTCTTCGAGACCGTTGTCAAACTCGTTGTTACCAAGCACCTGGATGTCATAACCTATCATGTTGGCCAGCGGAAACTCCACATCCCCACGGAAGTATTTGAAATAGAGTGCCCTGCACCATATCGCCGGCATCAACGAGTATGACATTCTTCTCTGCCCGACGGACGCTGTCTATGATAGCTTTACGCTGCAACACTCCCCCCGCACCGTTAGCATCAGGCTCGATAAGTGAATGCGTATCGTTGGTGTGGAGTATCACAAGTTCGTCCGCCCGACCGCTGAAACCGCATAAACCGGCAAGGACTATTCCTCCGGTTATCAACATCGTTCTCAGATTGCGGGAAATGATATTATCAAGATATTTCATGGTATTAAACAGTAATAAAGCGGGATTTAGATTTAAAGGCATAAGCGCCGGAAAGCCCTGCTGAGGCCTCCGGCGCCGCTGTAACGTATATTAAAAATATCGGATTAAAATTCGATGAGATTCTCACCGGTCATATCAGCGGGTTGTGCCAGACCCATCAGCTTCAACAATGAGGGTGCGACATCCGCGAGACGACCGTTCCTGACTTTCGCATCCTTATGCGAGCCTACATAAATGAACGGCACGGGATTGAGCGAGTGAGCCGTGTTCGGCGTGCCATCTTCGTTAATCGCATGGTCGGCATTGCCGTGGTCTGCGATGATGATACTCTCGTAACCGTGAGCCAAAGCGGCGGATATCACCTTCTCCACACATTTGTCGAGACATGCGACAGCCTTCTGAATAGCATCGTACACACCTGTATGACCTACCATATCACCGTTGGCGAAATTCACTACGATAAAGTCATATTTTTCGCTGTCAATCGCAGCCACAAGTTTGTCTGTCACCTCAGGAGCCGACATCTCGGGTTGCAGGTCGTAGGTAGCGACCTTGGGAGAAGGCACCAAAATGCGCTCCTCGCCGGCAAAAGGTTCTTCGCGGCCACCGTTGAAGAAGAATGTCACGTGCGCATACTTCTCCGTCTCGGCAATATGCAGTTGCTTTCTCTCATTCTGACTAAGATATTCGGCGAGTGTATCGGGCACATCCCCCTTGCTGAAGATGACATGAACGCCCTTGAATGAGTCATCGTATGGAGTCATGCAGTAATACTGCAGGCCGGGTATTGGTTCCATACCATCCTCCGCATGCTGGGTCAGCACTACGGTCAGCTCTTTGGCACGGTCATTGCGGTAGTTGAAGAAAATGACGACATGACCCTCACCGATATGACCGTCGACGGTGTCATTGACAATAGGTTTGATAAACTCGTCGGTCACGCCCTCGCTGTAACTCTCCTCGACTGCGGCTATTACATCCGAGGTCTGCTTACCTTCGTTATGCACCAGCATATTGTAAGCCTCCTTGAGGCGCTCCCAGCGATGGTCGCGGTCCATGGCATAATATCTGCCGATGACACTTGCTATCTTACCGGCTGACTTGTCGCAATGCGACTGCACTTCACGCAGGAAGCCGGCCCCGGAACGAGGGTCGGTGTCACGGCCATCCATGAAGCAGTGCAGGTACACCTCCTTGAGGTCGTAAGCCTTGGCCGTGTCACACAGCGCATAAAGATGGTCTAACGATGAGTGGACACCACCGCTGCTGGTCAGACCCATGAAGTGTATGGGTACGTTATGTTCCTTGGCATAACTGAAAGCCGATTTGATTTCGGGATTTTCCGCAAAAGAACCGTCAGCGATGGCACGGTTGATCTTTACCAAATCCTGATAAACCACCCGTCCCACACCGATATTGAGGTGACCCACCTCCGAATTACCCATCTGACCGTCAGGCAGACCTACATCTTCGCCTGAAGCCTGAAGCTGTGAATTGGGATAACTCGCCACGAGGCTGTCGATGAACGGAGTGGGAGTGTTATAGATTGCATCATCTTTCTTATGGTCACCGATGCCGTATCCGTCGAGGATGATTAAGAGTGCTTTATTCGACATGAATTATATAATTTAAATCATTTATGTGCTGAACGGTTACGCCACAAAAGCGCAAACAGCACACAGGGGTTATTGAATACAAAATTAACTCTTTTATGTTATATAACAATCAAAACCCTGAAAAATATCTCGGCGACACGCGGATATATGTCAAACGATAAAAGAGTCGTGCGTCCGCAATCGGGAGACACGACTCTTTTATATCTGTCTTCGGCAGTTTTAAGCCTTCTTGACGTGACGCTCTTTGATACGGGCTTTCTTACCGGTCAGGCCACGAAGATAATAGAGTTTGGCACGACGCACCTTACCGTACTTATTGACGGTGATGCTCTCGATGAAGGGAGACTCGATGGGGAAGATACGCTCCACACCGATACCGTCAGAAATCTTACGGACAGTGAAACGCTTCTTATCCTCGCTGCCGCTGATGCGGATTACCACACCGCGATACTGCTGGATACGCTCCTTGTTACCCTCCTTGATACGGTAAGCCACTGTGATAGTGTCACCGGGGCCGAACTCATCAAACTGCTTTTTGGGGGTGGCGAAAGCCTCCTCCGCAATCTTAATCAAATCCATTGATTTTAATGCTTATAATGTTAATGGGCAATATAATAAGTTTCCTTTAAGAACCCACTCATCGGGTTCACCTTACCAGAGATTGCACAATTCGACCGCAAATTTACAACTTTTTTTTCATTCCCGCAACACCCCTCCATCACTTCACCGAATAATTCCGTCATCATCCGTGTTTAATAAATTCAGCTCTCGTAGGTAAGAGCTTATGCTACTTTGCCGTTTTCTATTTCGGATTTGAGAAATTGGAAGATATAGACTGAGCTTTGGTAATACAGCCCGCATTCAGGGTCGTTGAGCTTCGAGAATGTGTATGATGAATAAAGTTCGTCAA
>CAMWRB010000047.1 GCA_947176545.1 uncultured Porphyromonadaceae bacterium | reverse complement strand
GTTTGACACCGCAATCCACGAGCACGACAGTCTTGTCGCCCTCTCCGTGATATTCGACTTCGCGACAGGAGACCTTGGCCACGAGGTTCTCGCGGTTGGGGTCATAAAAATCGGGCTCTTCCGCACCATCAACGATAATTTTGCCCAACATTGAGCCTTTTTCGCGAAGCAGTTTGGTAAGAGCCCTTGTGTCAATCCCGTATATGCCGGGAATTTTCTCCTCATTAAGCCATTGCGCTAACGAACGGTCAGCCTGCCAGTGTGAATGTTGCCAACTGTAATCCTGTGCGATAATGGCTCTAGCATGGATGTGTTCCGACTCGTAATATTGGCTGACATCCCCCTCCAGATGACGCGGGGGAACGCCGTAATTGCCGAGAATAGGATAAGTGGTGACAAGTATCTGCCCCTCGTATGAAGGGTCGGTTAGAGACTCCGGATATCCCGTCATTGCGGTGTTGAATACCACCTCTCCGGCTGTGGAGCCGGGATAACCAAACGATTTTCCTTTGAAGGTAGAGCCGTCCTCAAGTATGAGTACTGCGTCGCGGATAGGTTGCATCGTTTATATTATTATATATTGAGTGAAATGTTATGCAAAGTTAATCATTTTTGGCCGTCTGTGCAAGTGTGTCACGGAGGGTATATCCCGGATAAGCTGTCAGAGCGTGTGCGAGTACATCAAGTGCGCGTGCCAGGTCTTCCTTGCAGAGGACATACGCCATACGCACCTGGTCCCGGCCGTTGCCCGGGGTGGTATAAAAGCCTGAGGCGGGTGCCATGAATATGGTCTGTCCCTCATATTCAAACTCGTTGAGACACCATTCGCAGAAGCGGTCGGCGTCGTCGACCGGCAGTCGCGCCACGGTATAGAAGGCTCCCATCGGAATGGGGGAGTAGCAACCCGGTATGCGGTTGATACCGTCTATCAGGAAGTTACGTCGTTCCACATATTCGGTGTATGTGGAGAGCATATATTCCGGAGAGGCGTCGATGGAAGCTTCGGCGACAATTTGGCCTATCAGCGGCGGACTCAGACGGGCCTGACAGAACTTCATCACGTTGCGTCGCAACTGCTCGTTCTTGGTGATAAGCGCTCCGATACGTATGCCACATTCGTTATAACGTTTGGAAACAGAGTCGATTAACACTACCTGTTGCTCGATGTCCGGGAGATGAAAAGCCGAGATATAGGGCGCTCCCGTGTAGCAGAATTCACGATATACCTCATCTGAGAACAGGAAGAGGTCATACTTCATTACCAGGTCGCGGATTTGCAGCATCTCCTTCATTGAGTAGAGATAACCCGTCGGATTGTTGGGATTGCAGATAAGAATGCCCTTGGTGCGCGGTGTAATCAGCTTCTCAAACTCTTCGACCGGCGGGAGAGCGAAGCCGTTGTCTATTGATGATGGGATGGTGACGATTTTGGCACCGGCAGATATAGCGAACGCCATGTAGTTGGCATATGCCGGTTCGGGTACGATGATTTCGTCGCCCGGGTCGAGGCAGGCCATGAATGCGAACAGTACGGCTTCAGACCCTCCTGAGGTGACTATGATGTCGTCTATATTGACATCTATATTGAAGCGATGATAGTATTCGCACAGCTTCATACGCAGTGAGCGGAGACCCTCGGATGGTGAATATTCGAGCACCTTACGGTCAATATTGCGCAGAGCTTCAAATGCCTGAGGGGGTGTGGGCAAGTCGGGTTGCCCGATATTGAGTCTGTAAACTTTGAGTCCGCGTGCGGCAGCCTTATTGGCCAACGGGACGAGACGTCGTATGGGTGATGCGGGCATAATCTCCCCGCGATTGGAAACTGTGGGCATATCTTTTTTACCTGTATTGGAATATATTGTACCTGTGTTAAGTATGTGCGCTTTCGTCACGTGACCATTGGATGACAGCGGGCTGTCAGCGCAATTTGAGCATTCTGCCCGGTTGCAGTATGTCAGTGACGGCCAGCATATTGAGATTACACAGCTTCAGGACGGATATTCCGTTCTGTCGGGCTATGGATTGGATAGTATCTCCTATACGCACAACGTATGTGGACTTTGGTGTACCGTCAGCGGTGCGAGACGTAGGAGTCAAAGTCTGTCGGCCGTTCTGTGCCGTCAGGTCGCGGGAGGCAAACGAGTTCTCCTTTTCCGCAGGGGATGAGAAATTGAACATAGCCGAGAGGTCGACGGCGTCTCCATTGACGCGTGTCTCAAAATGCAGATGAGGTCCGGTGGAGTTGCCCGAATTACCTCCCAATGCAATCGGTTGGCCGGTGGAGACACGCATACCCTGTGTGACAAGACATCCGCTGAGGTGCGCGTATCTTGTTTCGAGTCCGCCGGCATGTTGCAGGCAGATGAAGAGTCCGTAACCGTGAGGGTCATTGGATATACGCGAGACAGTGCCCTCTATCGCCGCACGTATAGTGTCCCCGACATTTACAGCTATATCAGTTCCGTGGTGCATACGTCCGAACTGCGGGCGATAGCCGAAGCGTGACGTTATGTGACCACGTACCGGAGCGACTGCTCCGGGTGGTATGAGGTAGGCATAGCTGCGGTATGCCCGGGAGCGGACTCCCGAGTTGTAATATCCGGATGGATAAGTGTACGCGAGTCTGTTCCTGCGGTTCTTTTCACCATCGGTGACCGGAGTATTGTAGAGGTCATAAAGGTAATCGAGAGTGCTTCCGACCGTCATCTCGTCGGCCACATCGGAGAGAATGTCTGCCTCCGACACTCTTCCGTTACCCGATTTCCGCTGATTTGTCGAGCTCATAGCGTCAAGCACACCGGAGAGTATATCGGTGAAGTCGGATTGAGCCATGACCGGTATGGATACGGCGGCGTTAATCGTCAATATGATAATGAGCAGGACTTTATGCACGGATTGAAATTATTGCTTCAGTTTCTGTCTGAAAGTATCTATAAGGGGCTCGGCAAAGAGAATCCACGATACAGCCGCAGCAAATCCGAGGAAAACGAAGGCTATCAGAATCAAAGGCTTTCTCGGTTTTGCAGCCCTTATGGGCACGACAGCCGGCTCGATGGTGGCGAATACGGGAGTCTGTTCCTGGACCTTGGCCTTGGCAAGTTCGAGTTTCTGTGAGGTCTGATTGTAAACATTGAAAGCTAAGGTAGCTTCATTTTCCAAACGGTCGCGCATGGTCTGTGCCGAGAAGAGGACGAGTCCCTGATTGCTGTCCAGATAGTTGGCAAATTTCTGCTGTGCCGAATAATATTTCTCTTTGGCCTCCTCGTTCAATTTTTCAGTAAATTCGAGGTCCTGACGGGCCTTTTGCGTACGGTAACTGATGATGTATTCCTGCAGACGGTTGGCGACGGTGTCGGCCAACGTAGCGGCGACAACAGGATCTTGTGTCGTCACCGATATATATATGATGGATGTCTTCTGGTCTACTGACGCTGATACCGCCTCGCCGATATAGCCGATAAGTCCCGATTGTTCCTCTGTTATCCTGACAGGTCCGCCGGTCGCATCTGTGCCGACCACGGTATCGCCCGATTTATCCGATGATTTGAAGAGAGAGAGTACGGTGCCCGGGAGTCCGATGATTGAACTCCACCAGGGACTTCTGATGTCATCGGTGATATATTCCTCCAGAGTGAATTTCTCAGTGCCGGCGCTGTTGGTCAGCGGAATGTCGAGAAGTGCGAGTTGGAAGGGGACAGAACGTATGATATCGGGGTAGAGATGCGGTGACATGGCATCCTCACCTGTACCCCCCATATTGATGCCGGCCATAGCGGCAAGACCACCGAGAGCACCGCCACCGGAACTCTCCTGTGATTCGGGTACGAGAGTGACGAACGACGAGTATTCCTTGGGAATACTGAATGCGACGATAAGTCCCAATACGGCTGCGACTCCGCACCATATCAGCACCCGTTTGCGTTGTCGCCATATTTTGAGTGCTATCTCGACGAGGTCAATTCCCTGTCCGTTGTTGGCAGTTCCCTGAGCCTCTGAGGGGTTATTTATATCTGACATATTGTGTATCTCGGTTGGTGTTATTGTTTCGTTTGCCGACTCAAATAAATCGCGTCTTATATCTCCGGCCGGGATTAATCGCGTTTTATATCCGTGGACGCGATAAATCGCATTTTATATCTGTGGACGCGATTAATCGCGTCCCTACTTTTTGAACATGGTTGCTACGGCGGCCGCCATGGTTGCCAATGAACTGAAGCCGGATATGGTGGGCATAATCTTCTCCCAGACATTGGTGCGGCTCTCAGGCTTGGAGGGTACGATGATATGCGCTCCCGGTTCGACGACCGTATTACGCTTCACTCTGGCCACCTGTCCGTTCATATATATTATGTAGCAACGGCTCTTCTTGGCCTGGAGTCCGTAACCGCCGGCCTGGTCGATATAGTAGCTGACCTTTTTGCCCTCGACAAATACGGTGGTGTTGGGGTACATCACGTCACCGGAGATTTTGACGGTACTCTGCTGTTCGGGGATAAAGAGATAGTCACCCGGTTGAAGTACGAGGTCTTCGGTACATCCCGGATTGGCAAGGGCGGCCGGGAGGTTTATACCCACATTATATACATTCGAAATATTCAGTTTTGCGGTCGATATTGAGTCTGAGGATTCCTGATTGGTCATTGCCAGACGCAACACATTCTCACGTTCGCGCACCTCGTCGTCGGTGAGCTGACGTTTCAGGAATGCACCCTTGACGTATGCCCCCTCCACGAGACCTCCGGCACGGGCCACAAGGTCGGAGAGACGTTCGTTGCGCTTGCTCAGCGTGTACTCACCTCCGAAGACTATTTCTCCATCAATCCATACCGGGGATTGGGCAGCGTATGTGGGAGATTTTCTCACCACTACCTGGTCGTAAGGCATCAGGATAAATCTTGAGGCCTCGCTATTTTTGTTCAGACCGTTTGTGATGTCGACATTATATATTTCGGAGAGTCGCTGTGTCTCCTGGGTGGCTGTCGGGTCATCAATACGCCTTGATATCTCCACACGGACTGTAGATGCTCCCTCTCTCAGACCGCCGGCTCGGAGTATCAGGTCCTCGACCGATGTATTGGCCATATAGGAGTAATCTCCCGGATTGGTCACCATGCCTGAAATCTTGAAGTCACCTTTCTCCTCCATCTGCTGTACGCTGGCTACTTCAATCACATCATTCTTCTGCAGCACAATGTCCTCGGCATATCCGGCGACAACACCACCCAAATCGAACGGTATTACTTTCATGGTCAGGTCAGGACCCTGACGGTAGATAAGGGCGCGACCCTTATAGGCATCATCGTTGAGACCGTCAGCCAAAGCTATGAGTTCGCGTACCGTGCGTGCTTTGTTGCCTAACGCATACAGGCCGGGACGGCTGACGGCGCCCTTGAGTTCGACGCGGTTGCTGTATCTGTCGAGCACGTTGCCGACAGTCACCACATCGCCGTCCTGCAAACGGTATGTCTCAAATTCACCTCTCTCGATGTTGTAGAGGTCGTTGTCCTCACCGTTCTGGCGTGACAGACGGACCATCCCCGAGTATGCGTCACCGGCGAAGCCACCTGCGTATTCGAGGAGCGAGGCGACTGTCTCACCAGGTTTTATCTCGTAATACATCGGTCGCTTCACATTGCCGGATATATTTACAATCTGGTCGTATGGGGGCACGATGATGACATCACCCTCCTGCAGACGGATATTGCCCGTCTGTTTCCCCTTGAAGAGATAGTCGTAGATATCGACGTTGGCTATTCGTCTGCCGTTACGGAGCACCGAGATATTGCGCATCGAGCCTATATTGTTGATGCCGCCGGCATTATAGAGGGCATGGAAAACAGTGGAGAAGGGTGACATCCGGAATGTTCCCGGAGTGTCGACCTCACCCATGATGTCAATCTGTATGGAGCGGAGGTCGCCGAGATTTACGCTGATGTCGGTCTGGTCGCTGCTGATGCCCGCATATTTGCGTGAGAAAAGTCTCTTGATGTATGAGTTGGCCTCTTCGATAGTCTTGCCGTTGAGATGCACGGGACCGAGGCGGGAAATCATGATACTCCCTTCGGGTGAGATAGTCTCGCGGATATGTTCTTCGGCAGCGCCCCATACGTCGATGACCACTTCATCGCCGGGCCCGAGCCTGTAGTCGCGCGGGGTGGCCATATTCTTGTTGGGGTCGAAAGTCAGTCCGCGTGAATTGAAGAGGTCGTGACCGTAGACTTCACGAGCGGTCTGTCTCTCATCCGGAGTGAATACGTCGACGACAAGTTCGTTCTCCTGATAAGTGGTTTCTTCCGGTACGTCACGTCCGTTATCCGTAATAGCCGCACTCTTCGCCTCGACCATTGTTCCGGTCGCAACGGAACCCTCGCGCTGATATTTGGCGCGTATGCGTTGTATCTGAGCGGCCGGCACGCCCTGAGCCATCAGCTCCTTTCCTATCTGCTGATTGGTTTTGCCCGCTGCAGATTGCGCACGTATATAGCTGATAACCTGGTCGTCGGTCATAGCCCAGGCTGTGAGTGTGATAGCTACTAAGACGGCTGTAAATATGAGTTTAACTTTCAGATTCAGTTTCATCGGATGTGGAGGTCTTATCTAAACTCTGTGAATAAATCGAAAATGTCGTGACAGCATTTGCTCTCATCAAATCACAAAGTTAATATAAAATCGTCTAAATCGCAAACTGCGCCGATTTTCAATTTCCCATTTCCCGTACTATAGAATTAAACTTTGTCACCGTGGTAATTATTACCGCGGTGACAAAGTTTAATTACGTATATCTATTTTACATATAGTCAGAGGTTTGGTTTGTGTCTTTGTTTAAAGTCGCGGAGCATCTGTTGAGCATCGGCGTCGGCGGGATGGTCAGCGGCGATTCGGGTGAACAAATAGCACGCAGAGTCGATATTGCCGCTGAGTTCATCCATAAGAGCTGTACAGAGAGCTTCGTATTTATCAAAACGGTAGCGGTAGAAAGCATTCCATCTCCACAGCTCAATAAAAGGGTTCGGGTCAGCTTTTCTATCCACTTCCGACTTGGCCAATCCATATAGCAGACATAAGCAGTAGCCCCGACTCTCATAATTCATCCAGCGGTCAAGCTCCTCCGGATTATTCATACGGATATAACGGGCATAAGCGGTGAGACAGTTATTGATGCTTTTCTTGAGCCAATCGTTGTAATCCGTCTCATTTTTTCTGACGAACTGATACTCCTCGCTGAAGCGCCAGTGCTGGTTGAGCAACAGTATGATACCGATTTTTTTGACCGGGTCGGTGACCATATCAAGGAGATTGGCGTATTCAGTATTCACGGTAAGGGGTTTAGTCTTGGGCGTACGATTCGGCGTGCTGTCAGACATCAGAAAGTGCAATCCGGCAAGAAAGCCGAAAGCCTGTATCGGATAGCATTCGCTTCGCATCCATAGTTTCAGAGTGGTCCATAAATCATAATCCCGGGTTCTTCGGGCCAATGACGCAATCTCGCGGAGGATATACAATCTGAGGTAATCAGATATGTTATTATTGGCCAAGAGCATGAGCAGGGAGTCCTGCAGTCGCTCCGGGAAACATCTCCTTGCATTGTGCAGTGCCATAAAGATTGGGCATAAATCACACTCAATCGCAGTCATCTCCTCAAAGCGGCGCGTTATCGCCTCAATCATATGGTAATAAAGCTCATCGTTTTGTGAACGTAATCTTTCACTCATCAGAGCTTCGGCCAATTCACGATTGGAGTCGTTCTTACGCAGTGAACGCAATATTTCATCCGGAGACATATTCTGCGGTTGTTCGTTTTCATCGGTCTCACGGCCATAAAAGTCCCTGTTACCGGCAATGGTTTCAAATCTTGCACCGGGGAGCGGAGAGCGCGGTTCAATGCTCAGGAATTTAAGACAGAAGATGTGGCGGCAAAGGTAGTTGAACAAGTTCAACATATTGTCATACTGCCGATACAGTTCATCTATCGGAAGTCCGTCGAGCTGAGAGTCAATATCGCCGACACTGCTTTTCTCATCGAGGTGTGCGCACGCGTGGTCTCTTACATCTCTGTTGCGACGGAAGAACTCGGAAGTATGGTGCTGATTATTGAAATCCGTGAATATATTTTCGAGCTTCGAGGGGTCATCGCGCGGGGATATAAGTTTCATATACATTCTGTCAAACCCATCTTCGTATTGAGGTGCTTTCGGTGAGATGTCCGTGCGGGTGAAGAGGTTGTCATGGTAACTGTATATGAGCGAAACCAAAAGACGTATGAACATACGCTTGACTTCCGGTTGGCGGTAACTCCCTTCGGCAAGCGCTTTAGCATAGCTGACCATCAGCTCGATACTGCGCAGAAAC
>CAMWRB010000046.1 GCA_947176545.1 uncultured Porphyromonadaceae bacterium | reverse complement strand
GCTATATACAGCAACACCGGCAGCTATACCGGTTTCTCATTCGCCATCCCTACCACAATTGTGAAGAAGGTGATGTCGGACCTTCGTCAATACGGAACGGTGCAAAGAGCCGTACTGGGATGTACAGTGCGTGAGCTTGACTCAAAATTGGCAAAAGAGAAGAACATTACAGCCACGAAGAAAGGATTGGTAGTAGTCGATATAACACCCCGGAGCACTGCTGCAATGGAACTCGCTCTGCGTACCGATGACGTGATTGTGGAAATCAACGGTACTCCTGTAGGTACTTTCCCCGAACTGACAGAACAAATCAATCGTTTCCGTCCGGGTGACAAAATCTCCGTTACATTCTATCGCAATAATCAGCGTACCATCAATATCGGTACACTCCGCAATAATCAGGGAAGTACGGAAATTACCAAAAAAGGAGACTTCAGTGAACTCGGCTGCGCATTCATGAAACTGTCAGCCGACACTAAAAACCACCTCGGTATCTCTGCAGGTGTACAGGTAACCGGCATGCGCTCCGGATTAATGAAAGATGCAGGTATCAAAGATGGTTTCATAATAGTCGAAATCAACGGTGAGAGAGTTAATTCTGCTGACGATGTCGAAGCAATATACAACGATATCATGCGCGATGACGACTCTGACAAAGTCATGTTCGTTACAGGTCTTTATCCAACCGGTAAAAAAGGATATTATGCCGTGAACCTTTCGGCTCAATAATTTGTTGTATGTTTGTGGACAATTTTCCCGCCTTGCCCCGACTATCAATGTTCGGGGTAAGCGCGTGAATATATGTACCGACCCGAATACTCGTCATGTAAGCCTCAAGACTTGCACGAATGATTAATTTTTGTTAATTTTGTATTCTATGACGTGTACCGAGGCTGCATGTGATACACCTGTTGCCGCACGTCATTCATTAAAGCTTAACTAATAGCTGAATACTGCAGTAAAAGAATATTGCAACCAAGAAAATATGAGACAACTTAAGATAACAAAATCAATTACCAATCGCGAAAGTGCTTCTTTGGATAAATACCTTCAGGAGATAGGTCGCGAGGAGTTGATATCAGTAAGCGAGGAGGTTGAGCTCGCTCAACGCATCAAAAAGGGGGACCGGGCCGCTTTGGAGAAACTGACACGAGCCAACTTGCGATTTGTCGTCTCTGTAGCCAAACAATACCAGAATCAGGGATTGAGTCTTCCTGACCTTATCAATGAGGGCAATCTCGGACTAATCCGTGCAGCTCAGAAATTTGATGAAACCCGTGGCTTCAAATTCATATCATACGCCGTATGGTGGATTCGTCAATCTATCCTGCAGGCTTTGGCTGAACAATCCCGTATTGTTCGTCTGCCTCTGAACCAGGTCGGCTCACTCAATAAAATAAGCAAGGAACTTGCCAAATTCGAACAGGAGAATGAGCGCAAACCATCTCCTGAAGAACTTGCAGAGCGCCTTGACCTTCCGGTCGATAAAATTTCCGATACACTCAAAGTGTCCGGGCGACATATATCTGTGGATGCACCTTTTGTCGAGGGTGAAGACAACTCTCTGCTCGATGTGCTTCCTAACGAAGACAGTCCCATGGCAGACTCTTCTCTCAATCAGGAGTCTCTCTCCAAAGAGGTGGACCGGGCGTTGCGACAGTTGTATGACAGGGAACGTGAGATTCTCAAGATGTTCTTCGGTATAGGTTGTCAGGAGATGACACTTGAAGAGATTGGAGCAAAATTTGACCTTACACGTGAACGTGTACGCCAGATTAAAGAGAAGGCAATCAGGCGTCTGAAAGGGCAAAAGAGTAAGTTGCTGAAAAGCTATCTCGGAGAGTAAACAAAATAATACCCAATCACGAATAATATACACAGTTATGGCACATAAGAGCATTTTCATATCCCTTATTGTTATGACTGTGTTTGTATTTGTCAGTCAGTCCCGGGCATCAACTCCCTCACCGGCTGTCATCACAACCGATTCACTGCGCAATACAATCACTCAGACCATAATCGAAGAGGTTACGACCGTGACTACGACGTACAGTGACGGAACCACTGAGGAACATGTACTGGCCGAGGGTGAGACTATAGGAAATGATGGTAAAATATTGACCGTCGAGTACGACGAATTTGATGAAGAGCACCGCAAAGGTATCGCGCGCGGATTCTCACACTTTACCTGGGGTATGGAGACCGGAATGTGTATCGACCTTTCAGGTCTAGATATGTCCACTTTTAACTTTGACGTAATGTTCGGTTATCGCAACAAGTGGATACAGACCTTGGGTGTAGGCGGCGGTATACATAAAAGTCTTGGAACCTCAGACAGTTTCCTTCCGGTGTACGTTCTGTTCCGTTCCTCGTTCAGAGAGCGTCCGTCTCTCTGTTTCTTTCATCTTCGTCTCGGATATAGTTTCAACACCATCTCCAATTCCCCGACATTCGGTGACACATCATGTGCCATCGGTTGCGGTATTCACCTGACCCGAAAACGTAAATTTCAGAGTTATCTTCTGCTTGCATATACTTTCAGACACTTTAACAGCAAGCATTCGGAAATAACTGAAATAAATCGTGCCAATGTATCCTTAGCTCAGATAGGGTTCGGCATAACATTCTGATATCAATTTTCCCACATTACCCTCATGACATCAAAATACTTTCCTAACGGTAGCCTCAGATGTCTGCTGTTAATTATCACATACTTTTCTTCAGGTTGCTTAATATCTTTCTCTCAGGATATAGACCCACCTCAGATTCCCGAACCGGTAACGGACGTAACACTTTTCGAAGAGAGTGTCCCCGGCCGTGTCCGGTTGTCATGGAACGCTCCCGAAACAGATACAGAAGGTAATCCGATATCTCCGTTTGACCTGACATATATGGTCTACTCTCCTTCAGATGACGGTATATTATATCCGGTTACCGACACGCCGATAATCTCACGAACCATCTTACGTCAGGTTTGCGGGCCGGAAGAGAAATCTACCGCACAATTTTATGTTCTTTCCCTTCTGAACGGTACTCCTGCAGAAAGAATGACTGAAAGCAGGAAAATTGCAGTTGGCGTTTCCGAACCGCTCCCCTATTATAACGGATTTACACCTGCTGACTTGGCCAGAGAGATAATATATACCGAATCAGACGATAATAACCGTGGATTACTTACCATCGTTGAACAGCAGAGCAGTTCATTCCCTTCCGGAGATGATGATAATTATTACGCATTGGCTGAACAGAATACACTTTACACCTCAATGGATGTTTATACGGGAAAGATAAATTTATCTCAGGTAGAAAATCCCGAGTTACACATCAAGTATTATAAGTGGGGTTC
Source organism: uncultured Porphyromonadaceae bacterium (assembly GCA_947176545.1). Lineage (GTDB taxonomy): Bacteria > Bacteroidota > Bacteroidia > Bacteroidales > Muribaculaceae > Lepagella. Next base: position 5,089 of record CAMWRB010000046.1, on the reverse strand, counting down.
GGACGATGCTAACACTATTGGTATAAGCGGACTGTGTGAAGATGGAGAAATCATCGAAATCGCATCCATAGACAAGCGTAACGGTAAGAACGGATGGAATACATATATCTGTCCGTTAAATAAACTGAAACACCACAAGCCACAGATTATACTTACATTCAATTTCACTTCCTATCTTTCCACTCCTTTTGATTCCCTGGCAATTTACGACCTATACAACGGCATAGATGCGATTGAAACAGAGAATGAGATAGAAGTCAGCTACCATTCAGGCGACACCTGTATTTCAGGACTTTCGACCGAAGACCAATGGAATATTTATGACATCAGTGGCACGCACATAATTTCGGGTCACGGAAATGCCAACCTCTCACTCAATCCCGGACTTTACATCATTTCGGTAAATATGTCTTCAAACAGAATAATCAACAAGAAGGTTAAAATTTCCGTTCCACTCAGATAGTATCATTGCATTTTTCAAAAGAACAGTCATAATATAATAATATCCCGCATCATACCACCCTTATACGGTGTTTTTGATGCGGGATATTAATTAATAGAAACAGTGTCTTATTTACGGACTATTCCGTCACGCTTCAACAGTGCATCTACCGTAGGTTTCTTGCCACGGAACTCTATGTACAGAGTCATCGGGTCTTCAGTACCGCCTGCCTGAAGCATATGCAGGAAGTTGTCTGCTGTAGCGCGGTCAAATATTCCGTTTTCCTGGAATGCGTCAAAAGCGTCAGCATCCAGCTCCTCACTCCATTTGTATCCGTAATATCCGGCAGCATAACCTCCGGCGAAAACATGGGAGAATGTTGGAGAGAAATATGTGCCTTCAACCGGAGCAAATATCCGTACCGGGGTGATAGCGACATTCTCAAACATCTCGATGTCTGTATCATCGCTCAGCGGCTCCTCGATTGTGTGATAAGCCATATCGGTAATTCCGAAATTCAACTGACGAATACATGCGTAGGCGGCTCCGTATTGTGACGCCTGTATGAACTTTTCAAGTAACTCCTCGGGCATTTTCTCACCGGTCTTGTAATGTACGGCGAAACTATCAAGAAATTCCTTTTCTGTCAAATAATTCTCATTGAATTGTGAGAAAAGTTCCACAAAGTCATGATATACATTTGTGCCGCTTAATGAAGTGTATTTTGCTTCAGCTGACAGACCGTGGAGGGCATGTCCGAACTCATGGAGGAAAGTTTCAACCTCATACGGATTGAGCAATACAGGATTATCACCCACCGGCTTGGCAAAGTTACAAACGATGGATATGATGGGATAAGTCTTGTTGCCATCATCATCCTTACATTCTGTCTGGTATTCGGTCATCCATGCACCGGGAGACTTTCCGGCACGATAGAAGAAGTCTGTGTACAACAGACCTATCATCTTACCATCACGGTTGTAGACTTCATACACCTTGACATCGGGATGATAACCGGGAAGAGAGGTATTCTCCTTAAAGGTATATCCATATAGCTTGGTGGCAAGACCGAACACACCTTTGATTGTATTGTTCAGTTCGAAATATGGCTTCATATCCTCATCATTGAAGGCATACTTCTCATTCTTATACTTATCAGCCCAATATGTATAGTCCCAAGGCATCATGACATAGTCTGCGCCCTCTTTGGAACGGGCATATTCCTCGATAACAGCCAGTTCCTCCTTCATCGCTGGCAGATAGGCATCAGTCAGCTCGGTGAACATAGCATATACATTAGCGGGGTTACCGGCCATAGTGTGCTGCAGTGTATACTCGGCAAAATTCTTTTTACCCATCAGTTTAGCCAATTCGAGACGTGTATTGGCGATATCTTTCAGCACCTGGATATTCGAGAACTCACCTTTCTGATTACGAGAATTGTAAAGTCTATACATCTTCTCACGCAAGTCTCTGCGGTCAGAATATTTAATGAACGGACTGAATGAGGGGAAATAGACAGTAAACACATATGATGTGCCGTCATCCTCTTTACCCTCGGATTCAAGAATCTGCTTGGCCTCCTGACGTGCGGCATTCTTTATATCTTCGGGAAGACCCGAAAGGTCATCAGCTGTCAGCCAAAGACGACGGTCAGCTGAAGCCATCTCATTGGTTACATTTTGCGCGAATTTCAGGTTCAGGTCTGAAAGTTTTGCATTAAGTTCACGATACTTCTCACGGTCTGCACCTTGCAGATTGGCACCGTTGAGTGCGAACTGCATATACGTCTCGTCGAGCAAACGAAGGTCCTCCTTTGTGAGGTCGTTGCGCTTGTCGCGGTTGTCGTACACCTGCTTGATACGTTCCCACAACGGCTCGTTAAGTATAACCTCGGCTTCATGCGAGGATATAAGAGGAGTTACATTAGCCAAAGCCTGCATCAGAAGAGTATCTCCCAATGCGTGTTCCAGATTACCTAATGCCAGCTCGGCACGACCCAAGTCATCACCTGAACGGTGAAGAGCCACAATGGTATTCTCGAATGTCGGGACACTGCGCTGATTGACTATGGCTGCTATATTTTGATTTCTGCGTTCTATACCATCCTTGACAGCCTGCTCATAATCCGAGGCGGTCAGACGGTCAAACGGTAAAGCTCCATAAGCGAGCCCCGCGTCGAGTAGACGCGGGGTGCTTTGAGCTGAAGAATTTACAGTGTTTACGGTCATAATCGCTAATGCGGCCAGACCGCTGATAATATACTTCTTCATGCGTAATTATTCAGCAGGCACCTCAACAAGGAGGAGCTTGTTCTGACCATTATAAAGGGTTGACATATATTTATTGAACTCTTCCAATGTAAGAGAGGACAACATCTCTTTATATCCGGTATACATATCGTAGCCTCGCTGCATGGAGACAAGTGTATTGTCCCAGTACTCGTTTGTGCGCACGTTGATATCGAATTGAGCGAGAGCAGCACCTTTAACCTTATTGAATGTCTCGGCATCAGTACCCTCTTTCAGCAGACGTGCCAACTCTACATTAGCTCTGTTGATGAGTCGGTCCTTCATATCCATACCGGTCTGGAAGATATAATATATCATCCATTGATTGCTGAAAGGAACAATCTGAGAAGCACACTGCGCACCGTAGGTGCCACCCTCCTCTTCACGAAGCGTATTGATATAAATGATATCCAGCACATCTGCTATCAGCTTGATGCGCATATCATTGTACAGATTATACTCAATGTCACCATCGATAGCGCCAAACACATACACTGCAGGATTCTGCATATTCACAGGCATTTCCTTGGTGATATCACCGGTTGTGATGGTGATATTGTTGATAATCGGCATTTCTGTCTTGACCTCTGTAGAAGGAAGGTTGGCGATATACTTCTCAAGTAACGGTTTGAGAGTATCTGCATCTACATTACCGGTGAAGATAAAGGTATAGTCTGCTGCATTCTTGAGAGCATCCTTAATCATGCCAAACATCTTGTCATAATCAGCGCTTTCAATCATCTTCATACCGGGCTGTTCCATCATCGGGCTATCATTCCAACGCATCTTGGAAAGCTCTTTGGAGAATATGAATTGCGGATTGCTCTCCTGATTGGCGAGTATTGAGCTGACACGTTCAATCATGTTGGTGTAATACTCCTTATCAGGATTGAGGTCGGTAAATGCGCAGTAGATTAATTCAAACAATGTCGGCAAATCCTTAACTGTTGAAGAGCCGTTGAATGAAGTGGTCGACATGTTGATATCGAAACCTAATCCAACTTTCTTACCTGCTAAATACTTGGTCAGAGTCTTAACATCAAATGTTCCTAACTTGGAAGATTCGAAAGCATCGGAAATAAGGAGAACGTCGGAAGCATCCTCATTTTTGTAAGAACGTTTGCCACCCTCACGATAAGCTGTCATGAGAATCTGGTCGGCAGAGAAATCAGTGCTTTTGAGAATAACCTTTACACCATTTGAAAGTGAGAACTCCTGAGTGCCGAGGTTTTCATTGCTCTTCTCGGCGATAATCTTTCCGGCAGGAGCAAGATTACGTATCAGCGGGTCAGTGATGACTTCATCAACATATGCCTCGTATTCTGCATTAATCGCATTATTCAGAGCGTTCACCATATTCTCTTTCGCAGGGAGGACACGACCTTCAGCTTTATGCTGCGAAACTACAATCGCCTGATTTTCGTCAGTGAGGATTTGTGCAGCATACATATTGTAAGCATCCACGGGCAACATCTGAGTCACCTGCTTTGCAATTTCATATTCAGTCTCGATACCGGGAGTAGGTTCGTTATCTACGAAGTAACGTACGAGCTCCATACCGAGGTCGGAGTTGTTAGTCTTGTTACGTTCATTATATTTACGCTCCATAGATGCAAGATACTGACTGTTGGCTCGTTCAAGCTCGGAAGCGGTAAATCCTGTCTTGCAGGCACGTGCTATGACAGCCATTGCATCGGCAAGAGCGGCCTCTGAATCACCCTTGGGGATTATGATGATATTAAAGGCACCCTTGGTCTTTGAAACATAGTAATCGCCAATGCGAACACCACAATATGCGAATTTACACTCGGGAGATTCAACATACTCACTGAGACGTGTATTGAGCATGGAGCAGAACACTGTCGGCATGACAGCGTCGTTTACATAAGCTTCAAATGTGTTGCGGTAATCAAATGGAGTCTTGTCAAATTTGAAAGAAACCATTATCATATCATTCTGCAACTCTGCATCTTCAAAGGAGGCATAGATCGGTTCCTTATTGTCTGACACAGTCGGATATGTACGTTCAGCAGCATTCTCAGGCATCGGGATTGTAGAGAAAAGGGCAATGACTTTCTTCTCCATTTCGGCTGCATCAAAGTCGCCGACTATCACAATACCCTGCTGGTCGGGACGATACCATTTCTTATAATAAGCTCTAAGCACTTCAGGCTTGAAGTTCATTACGACCTCCATCTTACCAATAGGCATCTGCTCATACTGATATTCCTCATAGAGTTCGGGAAGAATTGAGGTGTACATGCGCACATCAGCTGTGTTACGTGAACGCCATTCCTCCTGAATCACGCCGCGCTCAGCATCTATCTCACTCTCTTCGAGGAGAATGGAGCCCGAC
>CAMWRB010000045.1 GCA_947176545.1 uncultured Porphyromonadaceae bacterium | reverse complement strand
GAACCATTAACCCCCAAATGATATTATAATGAAAAGAGCGATTATTTCAAGTATATTGACGATGGTGTCCGTTCTGTCGTTATATGCTGAGCAGGATGTCAGACAAGCCGTCTTCACTTACGACTACGATGGTGCGCAAATCGATTATTACGGCATTCAACGGCTGGTGCGTACCGATGTGGCGATGCTGCTCAAAGAGCCGGGATTGACCGGTATGAAAATCAAGGGTGTCAGCATCGATGTCCCCTCAAAGGAGGGATGCTCCTGCGCCCCCGAAGCATCCGCATGGCTCACGTCCGCGCTGGCTGTCAGCGGAGAGGATTATGTAGCCGACATAGCCGACGTCAGAGGTGAGATTGTGAATTACGGCACGGACGAAAATCCGCGTCTGCAGCTCAATGTGACATTCGACCAACCTTATACTCTCACTGATGAGGGTGTCTATGTAGGCTATTCACTCACGGTGACGAGTTGTAAGACCGTATCGGGGTGGACCTCCAAATATCCCATCGTGACCGTGTGTGACATCGACCGGCCGCAATGTTTTATGATACATACCGATAAAGGCCAGTCATCTCTGCCGCAGAAATATCCTGAATGGACCGATTTGGGGGAGAGCATGCATCAGGCTCTCGCTATGCGCGTCATCCTGGAGGGTGAGTCCGCAGCCGACGCTGCAATGCTCGAACCCGAGCAGACATTATATGTCGCCGCCGGAGGTGAAGGCTCTGTATATTTCACCCTCTCCAATTGCGGTGAGTCACCTGTGTCATCGATAGAATATACATATACTGTCGGAGAACATACTTACACTAAGGAATTGACTCTTGAGACACCCTTGGAGGGGAAGGCCGGTGCCCGCACCACGGTCGACCTTACCATCGAAGCTCCCGCCGGGACGGGTGTGTTCAGCGTGCCGGTTGCTGTCACCAAGGTCAATGGTACGGCCAACGGTTACCACGGCTCTCCCGCCGTACTGACCGTCGAGTCGCTCTCTTTCCTGCCCGTCTATCGTCCCGCTGTCGAGGATTATACCGGCCTGTGGTGCGGATACTGTCCTGAGGTATATGTGCTCTGCCGGCAGATGGCTGACAAATATCCTGACGATTTCCTCTCCATATCTTACCATGTCTCCGACCAGTTGCAGAGCGTAGCGACCGACAACCTGCCGAGCGACTCATACGGAATGCCTTTGGTCTATATGGGCGACCGCGACAAGGCAATAGATTACGCCAACCTTGAATATCTCTGGCTGCGGGAACGCCGCCGTCTCGCTCCGGCCGACATCAGTCTGAGGTTGTACTGGAATGATGATGCTCACACGGCATTGCGTGTCGAGTCCGACGTGCGGTTCGTGTACGACAACAGCGACGCACGCTATATGATGGCCTACGCGCTGGTGGAGGATGACATGAGCAGTCCCGATTGGAGGCAGCGCAATTTCTTCTACGACAAGGTTATGACCGGACCCTACTGGGACATCTTCTCCATGACCTCATATACCGTCTCAGGCATAGTATATGACGATGTTGTCATGGATTTTCCCGATACACGCGGTGTCGAAGGTTCGTTGCCGGGTCAAATATCCTCAGGAGAAGTGTACGCCCACAGCGCCGTGTTGCGTCTCGAGGATGCGACATGCAAATATAACGGTGCGGCTTCTTACGGCAAGAATCTGATACTCGATGCCTCCAAATTGCGAATTGTCGCTCTCCTGATAGACGGTCAGACCGGTAATGTCTGCAACTCCGCCACGACATCATATTCCGCGGATGCTCCGGTTTATACCGGAAGTTCCTCTGTCACCATGCCCGGTTCGGAAACTGCGGCTGTATGCGAAGGGGGAGAGGTCGAGTATTATACCCCTGAGGGTATCAGAATCTCGGGAGAACCGGCCGAGGGTATATATATTAAGGTGTGCCGTCACGCTGACGGAAGCTTCCATACAATCGGAAAGGGTGTGAGAAAAATATAACAAAAATATTGCAGATTCAAAATGTTTTGTTACCTTTGTGACAGACATAACAACTCAATGTTAAGCGAAAATTTCAAATTTTTGGCAAAATGACAGCTGTTTTGCCAAAAATGATTTGAAATGATTGCTTCTTATTTGATTTATTGCTCGTTGGAATGCCTTTTTATAGCAAAAAGAACAGTCGTTGATTAATGCAAAAATTAACAACTCTAAATATTAACATTATTACTAACCAAACAAAAAGAAGATGAAGAAAAAATCTTTACTCATCTCAGGACTTATCGTTCTGGGTGCGGCAGTAGGAGTTACATCTTACGCCGTATCTTCCGGCGCCCCCGGCATCTCTCTGTTTGCAGACGGAGATGACGAGGAGGTCACACCTGTCGTTCCGACAGTGTTCAGTCCGGCCAGAGGTTCTTATCATCTCCCGTCTGAAAATGTAAATTCAGCTTATCTGGAATTCACAGGTACAGTTGTTCCCGATTTCAGCGAGGATAAGGTGATTTCACTCTGGCTTGATAAATCTTCAAGCACTGCTGTTTCCTATTCAAAGGTTAAGGAGTGGTCTACTACAGACGAGGCTGCAATCTCTCTCGAGGGCAATCGTCTGAACATCAACTTCGGTTTGGAGGAACCACTCGCTGTAGGTACATACTATATCGACGTTCCCGAGGGTGTCGTTCTCGTAGACGGTGTGCCTAATGCCGCATACGACCACACCGATGCCAGCAAGCAGTGGACATTCGAAGTCAAGGACCCCGTACCGGTATCAAAGACAAACCCGGCTAACGGTGAGGTTATCGGCTCTTCCGTTAATCTCCAGACTCTTGTTCTGACATATGAAAAACTCGGTGATGGTGGTGTTTCCAATATTATCCGTACTGCCGAGAATAATATCATCATCAAGAAGGATGGCGAGGTACTCTACACTATTCCTTCCACAGACACCAAGGCTATTCAGCTCGACCCCAACTGGGTGGATAATGTAAATATCAAACTCCCCGAGCCTCTGACCGAAGCCGGCGTTTACACCGTTGAGGTGCCCGCCGGCATGTTCATCGTCAAAGGTCTCAGTGCTGCTATCGAATGGTCATTCACTATCCAGGCCGAAGTGACTGCGGAAATCTCTATGGCTGACGGTCTTACATACCCGTTCGCTGCATTCGCCAACTTCGTTATGACCTATCCCGAGGGTACTACTATCGAGGTAAATCCCGGCAAGACTGCCGTTCTTGAGAACTTTAAGTTGGGCCAGACTGTGAAAATTTCTGACTATGAGGCAGTTGTCGATAAGAATGTGGTGACTCTGAAGGCTAAAGATATGTCCAAGATGCCGGTTGCTAACAACAAGAACACCAACTACATGAAGATTGATGTTCCCGCCGGTCTCTTTACAATCACAAGCAACGGTTCATCATACGAGAACCCCGCTAAAGTATATGAGAAGTTCCTCTCGACTGCATATGCTGACTCCGACTTCCAGTTTATTCCCGCTATAGGCAGCGATGTGACTGTTGACCAGCTCAAGGAAATCACATTCCTCATCCCCGAGGGTTCAGTATATTGCGGTGGCAAGCTCGCTACTACTACTGTGCTGACCGTTGTTCCCAACAACAGTGGCAACACTAACTACAAGTATGAGTACAAGTTCAAGAGCATCAGCGAGGACGGACGTCAGGTTGTTGCTGTTTTGAATGAGTCAGAGACAGGTCTTGCCAACAATCTTGCTTACTTCCAGAAGGGTGAGGCTTATATCAAGGTTGCTGCTAACTTTATTCAGGTAGAAGGCACTACCAACAAGAATGGTGCTGTCGCTGTCAAGGCTTACAATGTGACTGACGGTATCACTACCGCTCCGATTTATGAGTCTTCTCCCAATGACGGTGCTGCTGAGTCAAGCATCAGTTCATTCTCCCTCAAGTTCCCCTGCAACGTAGTCGTAAACAACGAGAATGCTGAAATCACACTCTCTATGGACGGCAAGCTCGTCAAGACTGTCAAGGCCGGTGAGACCACAACTGCCGCTGCCAAGGCAGACGGCGCAGGTGCAAACACTGTAGCTTACAGTAATATCTTCAAGGATGAGGATGGTAACAATTTCACCACTCCCGGTGTATATACTTTCAATGTTCCTGCTGATGCCTACAAGCAGGTAGGTCAGGATTATCTCAGCACAGCTTACGAGGCTACCGTATATATCGTACGCAATGTTGATTTTGAGATTTATCCCAAGCCCGCTACATTCAGCGGCACTGCCAAGGAACTTATCGTTACTCCCGGCACAGAGTTCACAGAGCTTACTTCATTCACTCTGACTTATGCCGAGAATACAACTGTTGAACTGACTGAAGACTGGAAGAGCGCTCTCTATAACGCTGCTATCGGTAAGGTTGGTGCTTCAGCGTTGCTCAAGGACCCCATCGTAAGTGTTCCCACCAACCAGTCCGGTTATGCAATGAACCGTGTCGAGGTTGACGGCAATAAGGTGACTATCTATCTGAATATGCCTTACAATATCGCCACTCCGGCTAACTACGGTCTCGGTATCAAGATACCTAAGGGTGTGTTCATCGTTAATGTTCCCAATGAGGACGGTACTGTCACCAAGTGTGCCAACGACCAAATCCTTGAATACTATCAGGGTGTGCCGATGGCTGCCGGCCGTCTCGGTGTCGTTTCTCTCGGTGCCAATGGCGCTGCCGAGGCTCAGTACATCAATGCTGAGAACAACTTCATCATGTCTTCAGAGCTGAACGAACTCGTCTACACTGCATACGAGACTCTCTATCCCGCCAAGACTACTCCGAAGGCTGAACTTCGTGACGAGGATGGCAACCTGATTGCCACTTATAGCGGTGCAGCTGTTGATGCTGATAAACTCCCCGGTATGTCTGCTGCAAGCATTGCGTTCACCCCCGATGCCGAATATGCCGAGGCTATTGCCGGAATTAAGACTTCCACTGTCAAATTCGTGGTTCTCGAACATACACTCCAGGGTGGTTCCGCAACTTCAGCCACTACGATGGTATTCAATACTTCTGACTTCACTTATGAACTCAACGTATTGGAGACTACAATGACTCCCTCTGTCGAGACAGGTGGTTCTGTTGCCGAGCTTTCCAATATCGAATTCTCATTCTCTGACGTTCTTGCTATTGCCGTGAACGAGGAGGTTGTTCCGGTTGTCACTTACGTTGATACTTATACCGAGGGTGCAATGTCAGGTGAGAAGTACAACAGAAGCATCGCAGAGGATGGTTACAAGGTTGAACTTCAGGCTTCTGGCATACCCGAGGAAGAGGCTATCGCTGAGGGCGACGACGACTTCGGCACCAAGGGTAATGTAGCCCGTCTCGTCATCACTCCGGCTCTCACCAAGGAAGATACTTACACTATCCATATTCCTGCAGGCGCACTGTTGCTCAATGGTGTGGTTAAGTCTGCCGCTATCGACATGACTGTCAAGGTAGAGGCTCCCAAGGATGTAGAGTTTGAAGACTATATCGTCAAGCAGACTCCCGCCGGTGACGAAATCACTATCGGTGATACATTCTATAAGATGGGTATGGGTAACATCGTGGTTACTGCCAAGGATGGTGCCGTGCTCAACAAAGACTGCAAGGAGAAAGCTCAGCTCCAGTGCCTCATCCCGTCTCTGGGTATGGAAGAACCCATGGTTGTAGGTACTGCTTCTGTTGAAGACATCAACGATATGGGCGAAATGGAAAATCCCAACCCGTTTGCTGAGGGTGATGAAGAGGGCGACGCCGAAGGCGAAACCAAGGCCGGCACCAACTACATCCTCACATTCCAGCTCGAGGATGAAAATATGCAGCAGCTGCTCATCCAGCCCGGTATCTGGATGGTAAATATCCCCGTCGGCATGTTCACCGTAAACGGTGCCAATGTCAAGGAGGGTACACTCCAGTATAACCTCGCAGCCGTATCCAAAGATTACACCTGGACTATCAATCCTGAGAACGGTACAGAGTTCGAGGATGCAATCTCCGGCGATATCGTACTGACAATCGAAGGTGCTGAAGAGGTATCTTACGACAACGCTCCCGCAACACTTATCGGCCCCGACGGCAATAAGGTTATTGGATTCGGTTCATCTCCGGCACTCGGAACCAACACTCTTACTTGGAAAATCACATCTACACCCAACTACACATATGAAGAGGGTGAATACACTCTGACTATCAAGAAAGAGAGCATCGGTGCTGACGTTGATATGGAAATGGGTCTGCCCGGCAACTTCCCCACTGAGGATATCGTTGTCAAGTATATCGTCAAGAAAGCTCCGCAGACCGCTGTCGAGTTTGATGAATATATCACCAAGGTTACACCTGCTGACGAAGAAGAAATCACTCTCGCTGATACATTCTATCAGATGGGTATGGGCAACATCATCATCGGTGTCAAGGATGGCGCTGTGCTCAACACAGAGTGCAAGGAGAAAGCAGAGCTGATGTGCGTAATCCCGTCACAGGGTATCAATGAACCGATGACTGTAGGTACTGCCGATGTTGAGTCTGTTATCAACATGGGTGGCGGCGGAGATAACCCCGAACCGATGGCTGAAGGCGCTGTAAGCAACTATATCGTACAGTTCGACCTCGTCGACGAGGCTATGGAGACGCTCCTCACACAGCCCGGTATGTGGATTGTAACATTCCCCGAGGGTATGTTCACTGTAAACGGTGCTAACGTTACTGAGGGTTCACTCCAGTACAACCTCGTAGGTTCAACCAAGGAATACACATGGACTATCACTCCCGCGAACGGTACTGACTTCGAGGGTAGTATTTCCGGTGAAATCGTTCTGACAGTTGAGGGTGCTGACTATGTAACATACGACACCGCTCCCGCATCACTGACCAACGATAAAGGTGAACGTGTGACAGCATTCAACAGCACTCCTGCAGCTAAAGATAACACTATCACTTGGTCATTCTATGAAAATTCACCCTATCTGTTTGTTGATGGTGAGTACACACTGACTATCCGCAAGAACACTATCGGCGCCGACATGGATGCTGAGAGAACCGGTGAGGGTAACTTCCCGACTGAGGATATCACCGTGACTTACCTCGTACACAACGGTACAGGTGTCGCTCTGATTGGTGTTGATGCTGCTGACAGCTATGACGTATACACTATGGATGGTAAGGTTGTTCTGCTCAACGCCGGCAACGACGCTATGCTCAACCTCGCTCCGGGTATGTACATCATCAACGGCAAGAAAGCGTTCGTTCGCAAGTAATCCGAAAGCAAGGGTCTCCAAGACCCGCACAATATGAAAAGGGTCCCGTGGTACACACCGCGGGACCCTCTCTTTATGCGGAGCTGTCCGGTTTCGTCGCGGAGCGACGACCTCTGATTAACCCGGCACAACGTGCCGGGGACGAAACCCACAGAGAAACATCTGTCGCGGAGCGACTGCACCTCGAGTTTTTCATATCGATGTTTTGATATATAAAACGGATTGCGTACATTTGCATTATCGACAACCGCGACGGGTATACATCCCGTCGCAGACTGTTATAGCCTAACTTTATATTAACTAATACTTATGCTTAAAATTCTTACCAAAACATTCGCATGCACAGCTATCTGTGCCATGTCTTTGTCAGCGTCAGCGGCGGTTATCCCCGCTGAATCAGCCATCGAGATGGGGACTCCGTCACAATCCGTTGTAACCAGAAGCACATGCTACGGTGCAGTCCTCGGTCATCCTTTCGGTATGGCAGCGGTTACCGTCAAATGTGCCAAGAATGTGACCGTCAATACGGCATCAACAGAAAAGGTGAGCCTCTATTACGGTGACACATTGCTCAAATCCATCGGTACTGCCGAGGACGAGGATGCAGGTTGCGGTATCATACCTGCCGGCATCGGTGGCTTGGACGACCAGGGTCTCATAGAGTGGGGTGTGCAGAATGAGTGGATGATAGTATTCAACTTTATGGCTCCGGCCGAATATTGGCAATATGGTGATTACAGAATCGAGATACCGGAAGGTATCTTCATCCTCGGTGATGATGTTGTGGGTGCGATGACACTCAATTATGAATTCGTGGATGAGAGTGCCGAGACCCTCGGTTATACCGTCACTCCCGAGGCCGGAACTGAATTTACACCTGAGAATCCCATCAAATCCGTGACTCTGACTGTAACCGGAACCCAGAAAATAATTTATGACTGGGCTGAAAAACCCGGTTCATGGAGCGGTCTCTATAACCCGGCCGGTGAGAGACTGGATTTCGCTGTCGCTACACCCTCCCGCGACGGACAGTCACTGACTTGGAAATTCCAGGAAAAGGCTTCTGCACCGATTGATTGGGTAAACGGCGTATATACATTCAAGGTAGAGAAGAATAAAATCTATGTCGGCAGATTTGCTAAAGATGACGACTATGATAGTGACCCCGGTGATTTCCCTACCGAGGATATCGAAATCAGTTATATCATCAACGAC
>CAMWRB010000044.1 GCA_947176545.1 uncultured Porphyromonadaceae bacterium | reverse complement strand
CGTAAATTCACTCCCCTCATGGCTAAAGCTTGAGGAGAAATCCAATTCGTCAATTAATCTGCGTTGTGAACCGAACATGACACCATCCCAACGCGAAGCTGACTTTTATATTACTTCGGGAGGGCAGAAAGTAAGGGTTCATGTCAAGCAACCGAGCGGACGAATCACCATCAAGAAATGTGAGTTTATCAATACTGATGACTATTCAGAAAAAATAAGCGGACCGGCCGAAAGACTGCTTGCATCAGAAATTCAATACCTTAATCCGGTTTTGACCTATGATGGTCCCGGAAAAACTCAGGAGAAAACCATATATGTCAAGATATATAATCCGCATGGAAAATTAATCACAGCTCCAAATGCTCCGGAGGGATATTCATACAAAGATAAGGTATCATTCTTTCGAGGCAATGACCAGACAATTGCCCTGATGGGTTTTGGCAGACCGAATCAAAATATATATGGTACAGGCACAGTTCGTGTAGATGTATATATTGATGGAGAACACGTCGCTTCCGGTTCTGTGGAACTATATTGACTATGGCTAAGTAAATCCTTTTATAATAATTATTGAATCGGGACATCATGACCAGCCTGTCAGTAGGTTCAACTCTCCAGAATGGCAAATACGAGATAATTAAGGTCTTGGGGCAAGGAGGCTTCGGAATCACCTATCTTGCGATGCATTCTATACTCGAAAAGTATGTCGCCATTAAGGAATTCTTCCCTAAAGATTTTTGCAACCGTGATTGCAATACACGAAACATCACAATGGGTACAGCCAATTCAACTGAATTGGTTGGTAAGCTTAAAGTGAAATTTGTTAAGGAAGCAAAGAATATAGCGAAGCTGATGCATCCAAACATTATAAGTATTCATGATGTATTTGAGGAAAACAATACTGCATATTACATCATGGATTACATTGATGGCATGACTCTTGGAGATATCATTAAAAAAGAGGGAGCATTAAACGAAGATTGTGCGTTAAAATATATCCGGCAAGTCGCATCGGCTATAGATTACATCCATTCCAAGAGTATGAATCATCTTGATATCAAGCCCGGTAATATAATGGTTCGTACATCAGATGATATTCCTATCTTGATTGACTTCGGCACTTCTAAACAATATGACGATGAAGGAGAACAAACTTCAACCATGACGCCGGGATTTACTCACGGCTACGCACCCATTGAACAATACAAACCAGGAGGTGTATCAACATTTACGCCGCAAACCGACATATATGCACTTGGGGCAACATTATATGCACTCGTGGCAGGAAAGAATCCACCTCACTACAGCGAAATTCTTGAAGATGGATTTCCCTCTATTGGAAATAACATTTCCAAATCAACTGTTGAAGGGATTGAATATGCCATGAAAGTGAGAAGAAACGAAAGACCCTCAACAATTGACGAGTTCCTCTCACATTTTAATATCGAAAATCCGAACGATTTAACTATATTACAACCTAGAAATGAAGAGAGACAGATAGAAATAGAGATGACTGAAGATGAGGAAACCACTTATGTAGACGTCGTTCCAACAACAAATTTCTTTAAGGTAGAAAAGAATGCCAATCGGTTCTGCTATGAAACATGTAGGGTGATTGATGACGTTGAGTTCATTGATTTAGGTCTATCCGTTTTATGGGCTAATATGAATATTGGAGCGATTCAACCATCTGAACGCGGTTTATTCATCAATAAATCTGATGAGAATAATAGAGGGCTCATTTCAGAATGGAATTATAAAGGAGCATTTGTTCCTACTATAGCTCAATTTCAGGAACTAAAAAACATGTGTTATTGGATACAAACCGAATATTTTGGTGTACGCGGATACATTGTCAAAGGCAAAAACGGGAATAGTATATTCTTCCCATTCAGTGGTGACATCAATCAGATGGGAAATATAAATTTTGGCAGACTTTTTACCAGAGAATCATACTATAATTCCTCTCCGTCCTATCAATATTATTTTTATTATAATTCATATGGAGACTATAAAGCACAGCATTACATGTGCGATTATGTGTGTCCAATCAGATTTATAGCGCATAAAAAATGAGAATCTTACTCTCTTTTATGTAGTTACACTTACATTCATATCTGATGTTCAGGTATAGGATGGACAAATATCAATAACTATAAAATATTTATCAGTCATTTACTTTTTAAATTTAAAATAAATGTTATATCGTATTCTGTTGGTAATCTCAATGATTACATTATCGGAAATGGCTTTCTGTCAAAAAAATCTTAATCATAGTCACAAAGGAGGAGGCTCAAGACCACCTGTAAAGCCTACATTCACAGTCGAAGGTGAGTCCAAGGAACTGAATCTTACGCTATACAGTACCGGTGGAGAGCGTACCCTTTCCATATACACCAATCAGTCCGCACCTATTACGGAAGATTTACCTTACTGGATTACTGTAACTGAATCCGGCAGAAAATCCATTACAATAATATATGAAGCGAACAACTCAGATTCACCCCGCTACGATTGGTTTACAATCAAATCGGGCAAATTGTCTGTGCGAGTTAATGTCACACAGCCTGTAAGAACATATACAGACAACGAGGTGGAAGCACTATTAGCTAAGCTAAACAATGCTGAGAACCAAATCGCTAACCTCCGTCAGCAGCTCGACGCTTGTCTCCGTCGTCCCTCAACTGTGAACAAGGTTTACGATTGCGAGGGTCTCTTTACTGTTTACTTTTTCCATGAGGATTACAGGCTTACGCCGCTTAACAAGACTCTCCTGAAGAGTGTCGCCGCTATTATGCAGGAATCCGGCAAGAAGTATGTCCTCACAGGTTATCAAGACAACTACACCGGTACTGATGAATTCAATTCTGCTCTTCGTGAAAACCGTGTAAACACGGTGAAGAACTACCTTATTGCATGTGGAGTCAATCCTGAACAGCTTATATTGAAGACTGATGCCAACAACCTCACTGACTTCGGTGCTAGGGCTGCTCCTCTGGACCGCGCTGTGACTATCCGTCTCGCTGACTAATACAGAGTAGATTTACTAAAAATTAATAACGGTTATCTGTTTGCACAGCCTCCCTAAATTTTAAGTAATACCGGTGAATAGTTATTTCAAATATGTGGCGTTTAGTCTCATATAAGAATTGTTGCATTAGATGAATTATCCGATTTTACCATTTGATGTAATAATCCGTATATTTCATACAGAATGCATTTTAAAATTTCCCATAACAGTTCCACAGTAGTATTTTTGTTAAAACTTGATATCAAAACTTAACTGTTATGGAAAAGGAGAATAAACATAAGAAAAATATTAGCACCGGGTTTGCCGGAGCGGGAGGTGCAGTACTCGGAGCTACCGCTGCCATGGTGTTTCCGGAAAGCGCTGATGCAGACAACGTGCGTGAGCCCTCTTTCGATGAAAATATTGGAGCCGGTACTATTAAAGCAAAGCCTCAAACACATTCCTCTAACGACTCACATTTATATTCTGAAACCATTTTGCCCGATGAAGAAGCTGCAGACCCCAATCCTACACTTACGGTAGAGCCTATAGGGGTTGTAGAACCGGGAGCACCTTTAAGCGAAGAACTAATAATTCCCGGTTATCCGGGTGGAGAAGTCGAAGTCGTGGATTACCAAAGAGTAACACTCGCAGATGGCAACACAATGGATTATGCAGACGTAATTGTCGCCGGGGATGAAATAAGAGTGTTTGACGTCAATCAAGATGGTACAGCCGACTATATGACTTATGATGCCAATTTTGACGGAATAATTGAAGAGTCGGAAATATGTAATATTGAAGACGCCCATATTGAGATGAAACCATTTCAGGAAGCTGTAGGATTCGACCCCTATATGGCCCAGGAAACTCCGGAAGAACAGGATATATATTTGCCGGATTCCGGAATGCTTTATAACGATTCCAACTTATCTGAATCTCAATTTCCTTCATATCCCAATGAACTGCCGGATTATGTAAACGATGCTGATATTGATTCATTCATGGCATAATTTAATATAAAATGAAACATACCAGATATATACTTGTTGCACTTGCCATCATTTGTTCTTTGGGCTTATACGCATATGACTTCTCTGTAACGCTTGACGGGCAGAAGCTATATTTCGATATTACAAACAAATCGAAAAGGACTGCATGTGTTACATATAACGCAAGTACAGGTAGCGCACAGAATAGAGATTTGAAAGGAACAGTTGAAATCCCTCCCAAAGTCAGATATAATAATGTAGTCTACAATATTACGGCTATCGGTCAGAAAGCTTTTGCTAATGCCAAGAATCTTGAGGGAATAATCATTCCATCGGGTATAGAAACCATTGGAGATTTTGCATTTGAAGATTGTTCTTCCTTGAAAAGGATTGTATTTCCGGGAAATGTCGTCAAACTGGGTCAGGGAATTTTCTTCAAATGCACCTCAATCTCATCCGTTTCAATAGGGAGTGACTGGGAAAGCATTGACTTTACAATGTTCCGTTGGAGCAATCATCTGAAAGAAATATCAATTCCGGCTAAGGTAGAAAAAATTCAGGGATTGAAAAAGCTAAAGTCACTCGAAAGGATTTCAGTAGATTCAAATAACAACAAATTTTCTTCGTACGAAGGAATTCTTTACAGTAAAGATGGTAAAGTAATGTATGCTTGCCCACGTCATTACGATTCTGATGTGATAATCAAAGA
The DNA here is from genome assembly GCA_947176545.1 of uncultured Porphyromonadaceae bacterium. Taxonomy (GTDB): domain Bacteria; phylum Bacteroidota; class Bacteroidia; order Bacteroidales; family Muribaculaceae; genus Lepagella. The sequence continues at coordinate 3,819 of CAMWRB010000044.1, read as the reverse complement.
CGGTACGGAAACTATATTACCCGGTGCGTTAATTGATTGCGTCGCTACAAGGAAGCTTGTATTCCCGGCCAGTCTAAAGGCCGTCTCTTTCAGAGAAACATCAAGAATGAAAAGTCTTGGAACCGTAATCACGAAACCTGTCAAACCCGTGGTAACAGCTTATAAAGGAAAAGATGGTTTCTTTTTATTCCAGTTATGTAATCCTAAGACTGAAATAATCGTGGAGAACCAATCAAAACCAAAATATATTAAAATGCTTCCCAAGGAAGCCGGACAATATTCAGATAAGATTGGCGGAGTACCATTCGAAATCAGGGATAAAGAAATACCCACGAAGAAAAATATCAAGGGCGTTAAAAATTTTGACAAATATTGATTATGAAGAGATTTATATTTTTTCCTCTTATACTGCTGATGTTATCAGCCGGATATGCTAATGTATTTGCTGAGGAACCTGTTACTGACAAATCTTATAATGATTCTTCAACAAACTCATTAAAGCTTAACAAACTGAAAAAGGAGAAAGAGCAGATAATGAATCAGATAAAGATTGAAGATACAAAGAGGAACAAACAGGTAGCAGGCGTAAACGAGGAAACTCTTGAGACAATAAACGACCGTCAGGATTCGATATGTCTCGCACTGAGGTCCAGACTTGTAGATATTAATCTTGAAATCAAAGCACTTACCCCGGCGGTTGTATCTCCGGGTCTAATCAATCAATACAATAACCTTGTCAATGCCAACAAGCCGTCAAAACCTGAAAAGGGTCATTCTACCAAGAAATAATTATTAAAAGGCTTAAAGCAGATTTAAAACAATATAGACATAACATGAGTACAATTCATATTGATAACGAGGATACCGTTTACGAAAATAACGAGCGAACATATTCACAAAATCCTGATGCTGATGGTAATATCATGTCCCACACGGAGTCAACGGTTATGCCAGAGCAACCCAAGGAAATGAAACACAAAAATACCGGCAGAATCATTGCCAGTGTCGGTGCGGGTGTCCTAATTGGCGGAGTCTCGTCATTCTTAATGAGTATGGCTGAGAATAAGCCCGGGGGTATAGGAAGTCATGGAAAGGACAATCTCACCCATCCGGAATGGGTTGATGGTGAAATAGATATTGCCACGTCAGTTAATGACAATATGACATTTGATGAGGCTTTTGCGACAGCGAGAGCAGAAGTAGGACCCGGAGGAGCCTTTGAATGGCGCGGACAGATTTACGGTACATACTCCATGACTGAATGGAATCAAATGTCTGCCGCTGAAAAAGCGGAGTTCGGAAGTCATTTCAGTTGGAACCATATCGATAATACAAACAGCGTTGTCGGCAATCACATAAGCGATAATACCATTCACAACACAGACATACATCAACCGATAATCTCAGATGAGCAAATTGAACATGAACTGGACCAGCAAATTGCAGCATCAGTCATGCCAGAAAGTGATGATGAACCCTATTTAGCTCATTCGGTAGATGGAACCGCCGGTTCATTCGACCAAAACATCGAGATACTTGGTGTTTCATTTGATAATGATGCTAACGCTCCAATAGGAAAAATGACAATTGATGGCCAGGAAGTAATATTAGTTGATATTGACAACGACCGGCAGTTTGATTATATGGCTGTCGATGTCGATAATAATGGTGTCATCGATACCGAAGAAATAACCCCGATTCATGACGAGCATATGTCTGTGGACGACCTGGTTGGCTTATCTGATGATTTTCTATCAATGAGAGCAGGAAATGGAGAACCGGATGATTCTATGGCTCATAATGACATCAATAATTTATGTCCGGACATGACAGATTGCAACCCAAATCCGATGACTGATATGGGAGATTTTAATAATTTTTCTCCGCATCCCGATGAATTCGATGACTTGATATCAAATAGCTGAGAATTTCATTATAGATTATGAAGAATAATTCGTTAAGACTTATCGTTTTGCTGACTCTCATCATCTGCGGAAACCAATTATTACAATCAAAAATATATTTGGTTTCCGTAGGAATAGGTGATTATTCGGGATTCATCAGTCCTGTCAATAACCTCAGACTGACTGTAAATGATGCAAAGACGATAGCTGCCATATATTCAATCAATGGTAATACAGAATATACTCTTTTACTTGATTCCCAAGCAAAAAAAGAAAATATTCTGAGAAGTATCAGGAATTTATTCTCAAAAGCGGACAAAGACGATATCGTGGTATTTTTCTTCAGCGGACATGGATATATAGGGGGCTTTTGCGCATACGATGGTAATATCAACTACGATATGATTCGTGACGCCATGAAAAATAGCGTTTGTCAGAATAAGATGATGTTGATAGACGCATGTCATTCGGGAGGAATACGGATTCAGAACTCAGATAATGGTATTAACAGTTTGAATAAAGCTTCCAATGTCATGTTGTTTTTATCATCGCGCACAGATGAATACTCTATTGAGAGAAGTGATATGAAAAATGGATATTTCACGACATTCTTGCAGAAAGCCTTGAGAGGAAATGCGGATGAAAATCACGACAGGGTAATTACCGCAAAAGAACTGTATAAGTTTGTCAGTCAAGGTGTGGCAACAATCTCGAATAAGCGGCAACATCCTGTCATGTGGGGTAAGTTCAAAGATAATATGCCCGTATTAAAATGGTAAATTAATTATAAGAAATGGCTAATATCATTCATATAAAGTGTCCCTTTGATGGTGCTGTTCTATCAGTATTGGAACAGCCCGGACTACAATACAAAAATGTTACATGTCCTATATGTAAACAGACATATCCATTCATGCAGTATAAAAAAGTTGTTCCGGCCTCGGAGTTCAATGACCCGGGAACAGACTACAACGGCAAGAGTGGATTCAATCAGGAAGAACGTACCGTTTTTCAAAATGAATCGGCGAGAAATGAACGAACTGAAATTCTGATTTTAGGCCGTTTACATATTAAGGGCACACGTGAGTCTTTTCAACTGAAACCTGGACGAAATATAATAGGCCGTACGGCGTCAAATTCCGGTGCTGATATCAAGATTAACACAGGCTCTGACCGTCGAATGAGCAGGGAACATATTCTGATTGAGGTTAAAAGAATTTCCGGCAAAGGATTTGTACATTATATATCCCTATATAAAGAGCATACTAACAAGACCAAAGTCGTAAATGACATCCTGTATTACGGAGACAACATTATTCTGAAGGATGGCGACACTATTCAACTTCCGGGTGTTGAACTGATTTTTAAACTGCAGGATCCGGAAGAAACTCTTAAATAAACTCTTTATATACCACTCTGACCAATATGAAATATATTCTTAAAGCTTATAGTATAAGCGAATTTGGACAACGCAAAGATGAGAAGGGCAATCCGCATCAAGAAGATTGCATTTACCCGCCATCAGATAAGCTGACCGATAACGCCAGAACATTCATACTCTGTGACGGAATGGGCGGACATGACAGTGGAGAAATTGCAAGCGCTACCATCTGTGAAGTCATGGGAAATATCATCTCAAAAAAGGATAGAACTTCCGGTGGTATGTTTTCCACATCAGACTTTATACGTGCATTGAATGCTGCCATGGATGCACTTGATAAAAAAGATAACGGTTCGCCTAAGAAAATGGGTACCACCATGACATTCCTTAAACTGCACGAAAATGGTGCGACAGTCGCACATATTGGAGATAGCAGAGTTTACCATATCCGCCCCGGTAAATCCGGAGAGGAGACTCAAATACTGTTTGAGACGGAGGACCATTCCCTCGTAAACGCCCTTGTCAAGGTTGGCG
>CAMWRB010000043.1 GCA_947176545.1 uncultured Porphyromonadaceae bacterium | reverse complement strand
CTCCGGAAGAATTGAGGGAACTGGCGCTGCATGGCAAGACGATGCGGATTTTCCATGATATAACGGAAAAGACAGTCCAGACTCCTCTGCAGCAACAGAGGTTTATCGCAGTAACCCGGCTGAAAAATATCCTTTCCCTCAATCGGAGTCCCCGCTTTTGCTGAATAGTGATTACCTGCAGCCGAAACAAGGCTCTCGATATAGTAATCAAGATGTTTTTCCGACCACTCCCTCACTCTCAGCAGGATATGGACATGGTCCGGCATGACCATGAACTGATAAATCTGCAGGATGGGAAATTGCACCTGAAGATTGAGAATGGATTTGGCGATGCTCTTTCCCAATTTAGTTTCCTCCACGAACGCACATCCCGGCTCTCCCGGCTTTATTCTCGCATCTCCTCTCACAGCTCCGAATGGTGTCACCCCCTCCCTCTTTTTCAGGATGATATGGTAGATAAAGGGCGCGCGATAATTATGAGCGAACGCCCTCTTATGGTAATGAGGCAGCGGCTCCTCCGCGACCGGCAGCAGGCGCTCCTCACCCGAAGACAAACCCGCCTCCGCTCCGGGCAGCGGCTCCTCCGCGACGGGCAGCAGGCGCTCCTCACCCGGAGACAAACAGGCCTCGGAGGGGAGTCTTTTTTCGATTATCGGTTCTGATTTGGGCCGCTTCATGTTGTCAAAGCAGTTTGTCTTCGGGTGAAATGAGTTTGTCTTCGGGTGGATGGGGGTGGAAAGGGTTGGAGAGAGCTGCAGGGCTTAGAAGGGGTGGCCGTAGGAGCCGCGGTCGAGGCTGCGGTAGCCGAGGGCTTCGCTGAGGTGGCGCAGCTCAACGCGCTCGGAGGCGTCAAGGTCGGCGATGGTGCGGGCCACACGCAGGATGCGGTCGAAGGCGCGGGCTGACATGCTCATACGCTCCATCTGCTCCTTAAGCTTCCTGATGCCTGCTTCATCCGGCCACGCATACTCATGCAGCAGCGCGGAGTTCATCTGCGCGTTGCAATGTATTCCGGGATTATCCTTATAGCGCTCCTGCTGTATCTTGCGTGCTCTCAGTACGCGTTCACGGATTGACTCCGACGACTCTCCACGTTCACGCGAGGCCAATCGGTCGAATTCCACCGGCTCGATTTCGACCTGTATGTCTATACGGTCCAGAAGTGGTCCCGATATACGGTTCATGTACTTGCTGACCGCACCGGGATTGCATGTGCACCGGCGTGTCGGATGGCCGTAATAGCCGCAGGGGCAGGGGTTCATGGAGGCCACGAGCATAAAGGAGGCGGGATAGTCGACGGTATACTTGGCGCGTGATACGGTGATGACACGGTCCTCAATCGGCTGACGCATCACCTCAAGCACATGGCGCGGAAATTCGGGGAACTCATCCAGAAAGAGCACTCCGTTGTGAGCCAGTGATATTTCGCCGGGCATGGGTGAAGCGCCGCCTCCGACCAGCGCCACGGGCGAGACGGTATGGTGCGGAGTTCTGAATGGCCGCCGTGTCATCAGCATCGACCCGCGACCCAGTTTGCCCGCCACGCTGTGTATTTTTGTGGTCTCCAGAGCCTCCGACATGCTCAGGGGAGGGAGTATCGAGGGCAGTCGCTTGGCAAGCATAGACTTGCCGGCTCCCGGAGGGCCTATCATCAGGATATTGTGTCCGCCGGCACAAGCCACCTCAAACGCCCGCTTGACGCTATCCTGTCCCTTGACTTCGCTGAAGTCGTAGTCGAAGTTATGGCAGTCGGCTGCGAAGAGTGCACGCGTGTCTACATGTACCGGCTCATGGGCACCGCTCCCCGTCAGTATCTCTATGACCTGTGTCAGGTTGTCAGCTCCGTAGACATCGAGGCGATTGACCACGGCCGCCTCGGTAACGTTGTCAGACGGCACGATGAGTTTCTCAAATCCGAGTTCGCGTGCCTTGATGGCAGCCGGCAATGCCCCGCGTACCGGCATGAGTGTGCCGTCCAGGGCCAGTTCCCCCATCATCATCACCCGCTCGATACCCTCTACTGTGATTCGCTCGCTCGATACGAGCACACCGACAGCCATCGGCAGGTCGAAACCCGCACCCTCCTTCTTGACATCGGCCGGTGACAGATTGATGAGCACCTTCTGATGCGGCGGAGTGATGCCGCTCATTTTTATAGCGCTGATGATACGCTCATGGCTCTCCTTGACTGCTGTGTCCGGCAGGCCGACGATGACAAAGTTGATACCTTTCTCCACTATGGTCTCAATGGTGACGAGGTTGGCCTCGATACCGTTGATGGCGGCTGAGTAGACCTTGGATAACATATTGCGATGGGTTTAATATCTATATAAGTAAAGATGTCGGATAGAGATTTACGTATCAGTTGCCGGAGAGTTCGATAAGCTGCACATCTTTCGTATCGAGACGTGCCTGAAGGTATTCCTTTATCTTGTTCCGTTCCGCAGATGTCGGTGCCGACCTGAACCTAATCAGTGCCATCTCTACAGTATCCATTCCTCCGGTAGTTACGTCACACACCACATTCTTACTGATGGCAATATCCTTGATTTTCGGAAAAATCACCCTCAATTCGGGTGCCATAGCCGCCCCGATTGTGTCTCTATATTCCTGAGTGGCAAGAATGTTACGCAGAGAGTCGATTGTCATCTGACGCGACATGATAGCCTCCTGGGCGGCATTGTAGACCTCACTGACCGAGGCGTCTCTCGTGTCGTGCATCCTCATGTCCATCATACCCCCCTGAATGATATTGAGGCGCACACTCCCGAGGCCGTAATTCTGAAGCCGAGGTGTCAACACAGCGACAAGCGAATCCGTGGGGAGCACCTTTCCTATCAGAGTGACATCGAGCGTTCGGACTCCCCCTTTGTTGTTAAGCTTATCCGAGAGCACTCGTGTCGCCGGGAAATTCATCTCCATATTGACAAACCGGTTTGCCCTGATGGTCAGATTGTTTTCCTGAATCATCGTATAGGTCAGGTATATACTGGGGAGCACGGTCAGCAGGGCGATTGAATAGACCCAACGGCGCACCCTCGACGCACGCTGAGGATTGGCCGCCGGAATATTGTCAAACTTCATCAGCTTGACGCCGACAAAGGTCGCCAGAGCTATGAAAATCGAATTAATGACAAAGAGATAGCCGGCTCCGAGGAAGTAGTGCATCTGCAGTGTGGCCAGTCCGTAGCCGGCGGTGCATAGCGGCGGCATAAGGGCCGTGGCGATAGCCACACCGGGGATGACGTTACCTTTGGAGCGTGATGACATGCCGATTATACCGGCGCCACCACCGAAGAATGCTATCAGTACATCGTAAATCGTGGGCTGAGTGCGGGCAAGAAGCTCACTGTGTCCCTCGGCTACGGGAGAGATAAGGAAAAAGAGAGTCGATGCCAGAATACTTATCAGCGCCGCCATTCCGAGATTGCGCAATGACCGGCGCAAAAGTTCGAAATCCTGAACACCGATTGCCAGACCGATACCGATGATAGGTCCCATCAGAGGGGAAATAAGCATCGCACCGATGATGACGGCCGTGCTGTTGGTGTTAAGTCCTAATGAAGCTACAAGAATGGCGAATATCAGAATCAGGCTCGTTGTTCCCTTGAACGAGACACCCTGACGTATCTCATCTTCGACCGCCTGTTGGTCCTCGATATATCCTTTCAGTGAGAAGAATTCACGCAAATTAAAATTTGTTTTACCCATTGGATTTGAGTTTGTTTAGTAAGTGTCCGAATTTGAACACATAAGCAGCACGATTACAAATTTACTTCTTGAGGAGGCGGCGGAAGGATTTGGAAGCGGCGGCGGGGTCGGTGCCGTCATAGCGGATTTGGCCGCGGCCGTCTGTGACAATGAGGCGTGGTGTGGATTTCAGGCGAACCCCGACGCTCAGCGGTTCGGCATATTCGCGCGGCAACCTTGCCCTGACGACGCCCCGCAGGCTGTCCGGGCGCATGGCGGTTCGCCAGTTGAGCGAGTCGGCAGCCAGATATAGTTCCACTATATTGCGGCGCAGCGAGTCGCGGTAATGTCGTGAGACGGATTTCAGGGTGTCCATCAACGCATTATCTCCATCGTTGTTATAGCTGCGGAACACTAACAGCGTCGGCTTCCCCTTGCGCAGACGGATAGTGTCCGCACCGGTGCCCGATGTCTGTAATATCAGTTCGGCGGGCAACGACACTTTCCGGGAGGCCTCTGCCGGCAACGGTATGTCCACACGTCCGGTAAGGGCAATCAACTCTTCGTCGGCGGCTTTGCCCCGGAGCATACCGACGAGCTTGTCGAGACCGGTACCGTCACCCTCCTTTCCCGTATTGACACGGCGGTCGTAATAGCAGGCTATGAGCAGGGGTGACAGTTCACTCTCCGGATTATCGCGAACATACTTTTCGACGGCTATATTGATTTTGTCGCGGTTGTTGAGCGACAGGATTGCGGCGTTGTCGAGTCGCCATTGTGTCAGTTGGTCAGTGATAGGATTGCCCTTGATGACCCATTTGTAGGGAGTCTCCGTCTCGCCGGTGATGGTGATTTTATCGCCGCGTCGCGCATAGAAGACGGCCGCCGGTACTGTCGATGACCCCTCGTAGATGAATGCGCATACCGGCAGGCGTGTGATACCCTTGATTTCGCCATGACCCTTGGCGACGGTTATGGCTGTCTCCTGAGTGATGCCACCACGTTTGTCGCGGGCATAGTAAACTATCTGATAGGATGAATTGATGGTTTTCGGCAGATTGACCTCAACGCTGAATTCATTTCTGACACACCCTGTGCAGAGCGCGATGAGCAGTATACAGCAAAGCTGTATACTGCTCAAAGGTATAAATCTGTATCCGGTTCGGAACATATCGGTGCTGGTTCAGACGTTGAAGCGGAAGTGCATTATGTCACCGTCATTGACCACATACTCCTTACCCTCGACGGCCATCTTGCCCGCCTCCTTGACTGCGGTCTCGCTGCCGAGAGCCACGAAGTCGTCATATTTGATGACCTCAGCGCGGATAAAGCCTTTTTCGAAATCTGTGTGGATAATGCCTGCGGCCTTGGGGGCCTTTGTGCCGCGGATGAATGTCCATGCGCGCACCTCATCGGGTCCGGCCGTGAAGTATGTCTGCAGGTCGAGCAGGCGGTAAGCTGCGCGTATCAGTCGTGAGACTCCGGACTCCTTGAGTCCGATTTCCTCGAGAAACTCCTGACGTTCCTCCCATGTGTCGAGCTCGGCGATTTCGCTTTCGGTCTTGGCTGCGACTATCATCAGGTCGCTCCCCTCCCCCTCGATGGCTTTACGTACGCGCTCCACATACTCGTTGCCGTCGACGGCAGCCGAGTCGTCTACGTTGCAGACGTAAAGCACCGGCTTGGCCGTGAGCAGGAAGAGCTCGCGGGCGAATTTCTCCTCATCCTTGCTGTCGAAAGTCACGCTGCGGGCGGGTTTGCCGGCCTCGAGAGCCTCCTTATATGCCTTCAGCACGTTCACCTGCATGGCGGCTGTCTTGTCGCCGCCGCTCTGTGCGGCTTTGAGAGTCTTCTGCAGTCTGTTTTCGACTGTCTCGAGGTCTTTGAGCTGCAGCTCGTAGTCTATTATCTCCTTGTCGCGGACCGGGTCGATGGTCGTATCGACGTGAGTGATATTGTCATCGTCAAAGCAGCGGAGCACATGGATTATGGCATCCGTCTCGCGAATGTTGGCCAAAAATTTATTGCCGAGACCCTCACCCTTGGACGCACCCTTGACCAGACCGGCGATATCGACGATTTCGACAGTCGCGGGCACAGTGCTCTTGGGGTTGCACATCTCGACGAGCTTGGTCAGGCGGTCATCCGGCACGGTGATGACGCCCACATTGGGCTCAATCGTGCAGAAAGGGAAATTGGCTGACTGAGCCTTTGCATTTGACAGACAATTGAAAAGTGTCGATTTGCCCACATTCGGGAGACCGACTATACCACATTTTAATGACATATCTTAATTTATTCTTGAATATTCAGTGTCCTTAAAACCCCCATCCCCTAATTACTAATCACTAATCACTAATAACTTATCCCCTATCCCCAATTACCTGCCATAAGTAAACTTTGTCTCCGGGACGCACCTTGGCCGGCACGGGCATCGAGAAGCGCATTCCTTTGGTGACCTCCTCCACCGGCTGCAGGTCATACCGCAGTTCCGAGATGTTCCAGATTTGTGCACCGGTGGTCGGACCGGTCAGTACGACCTCATCGCCGACGTGCAGTGTCTCATTCTCCAGCAGAAACTCTCCGACACCGATTTTCGGGAAATAGCGTGTCGCTTTGGCGGCATATTTCTTGACGCGTGTAGCCGATGAGCCGTATTTGGCGCTCCATTCTCCGAGACGTTGTCCCAGATAGTAGCCGTCCCAGAAGCCACGGTTGAAGATTCGGCCCAGACGCTCATCCCATCCCGCTATACGTTCCTCGCTGTAAGTGCCGTCGCAGATTGCATTGAGTGCCTCCGAGTAACAGCTGACGGCCTCGAGGACATATTCCGGTCCGCGCGCGCGTCCCTCTATCTTGAACACCCTCACGCCGGCATCCACCATCTTGTTGAGAAAGTGGATGGTCTTCAGGTCCTTGGGTGACATGATATATTTGTTGTCGACGGTGAGCTGTTCACCGGTCTCATTGTCCGTAAGCCTGTATGAACGACGGCATATTTGGTTGCATGCTCCGCGGTTGGCCGACGAGTTCATCTCATGCAGACTCATATAGCATTTGCCGCTGACGGCCATGCAAAGCGCGCCGTGACAGAACATTTCGAGCCGTATGGGATTGCCGTGAGGTCCGCACAATCCTTCAGCCTCGATAGCCTTGTGAATCGCGCTCACCTGCTCCATATTGAGCTCGCGGGCCAGCACCATCACATCCGCCCATCGGGCATAAAATCTGACAGCCTCGATATTGGTGATATTGACCTGTGTGGATATATGAACCTCGACGCCTGCGGAGCGTGCGTAGAGTATGGCCGCTATGTCTGAAGCGATAATTGCGGAGATGCCGGCATCGCGCGCTGCGTCGATAATGTCGTGCATACGCTGCATATCGCTGTCATAGATTATGGTATTGACGGTGAGATATGACTTCATGCCGTTGTCGCGGCATATCGCGGCTATCTCGCGCAGGTCGTCCAGATTGAAGTTTGAGCTGGAGCGGGAACGCATATTGAGTCCCTCTATGCCGAAATAGACAGCGTCCGCACCGGCGCTGATGGCTGCGTACAGACTCTCACGGCTGCCTACCGGAGCCATTATCTCAAAATCACTTCTCTTCATTATTTATAAAAAAATCTTTTCAGACCCTCTCTTACCGGCAGGGGTCAGAGCCGTTGTTGCTGACAGGCCGCGGAATCGGCTTGGTCGCGATGTATATGGTGACCGTGCCGAAGGTCAGCGGTCGCCACAGAGTATCTGTCAGACCCGCCTCCTGCATCAGCCGGGTCATATCGCCACGTTGAGGCACGGCAGCGATGCTCTCCGGCAGATAGGTGTAGGCGCGGCTGTCACCGCTCACCATCCGTCCGACTGTCGGAATGATATGCCGCGTATACAGCTTGTAAAGGCCACGTGTCAGAGTGGCTGTCGGCACCGACAGCTCCACGACACAGAGCACACCCCCGGGTCGCAATACACGGGCCATCTCGCGGTATCCGGCGGGGAGGTCTTCAAAGTTGCGCACGCCGTATGCCACCGTCACCATGTCAAAGCTGTTGTCCTCAAAGGGTAGTTGCAGGCAGTCACCCTTGCAAAAGCTGAGCAGACTCTGTTCGTCGGCCTCCAGATGATGGAGCTTGCGTTCAGCGATATTCAGCATACCCTCTGAGAGGTCGATGCCGGTGATATGTGCCGCCGGCAGACGTCTGTGCAGCGAGAATACAAGGTCGCCCGTGCCGGTGGCTACGTCGAGCACATCCGGCCGCGATGTGGTGATGCCTCCGGCCCGCAACCGTGACAAGGCCATGCTCAGGGCGCGGTCGCGCCAACGGGTATGCAGTCCCAGCGTCATGGCCTTGTTCATCAGGTCATACGCCGGAGCGATATTGTCAAACATCTGCTCCACCTGCCGCCCCTTGGGGTCGTTATCGCTGTATGGTTTTACTCTTTCCGCACCCATAGATTGTGAACTCTGCTTATCCTTTCATACGCTCATCACAGCACCTTGCGGAACGAGCGGCGGCGTTTGTGCTGACGAGGTGAGAAGACTTCCCACTGGTTTTGTACCTTGGAATTGGTCTCCATTTCCGGATTGGACTCCGCATACTTGTAGCCGTACTTGATGTATTGCGGTATGAGGTCCTGGAACAGGAGTGCATTGACACCCTTGTTCTGATAATCGGGACGTACACCCACGAGCATCAGGTCCACACGGTCATTCTTGCCGCGCAGGCCCTTGAGCAGATGCCACCATCCCATCGGGAGCAACCGTCCGCCCGATTTCTGGAGCGCCCGGCTCATGGAGGGCATCGAGATGCCTACACCTACGAGCTGATTCTCCTTATCGACGATGAGAGTCACCAGGTCGAGGTTCAGCAGGTTGAGATACTCGTCTATATAGTGGGTTATCTGTCGTTCGGTGAGCGGCGAGTACTGGTACAGGTCCTTGTAAGACTCATTGATGAGATGGAACAATGAGCGACCCTACTCATCCATGAAGCGTTTACGGCTGTTGTAAT
>CAMWRB010000042.1 GCA_947176545.1 uncultured Porphyromonadaceae bacterium | reverse complement strand
CATGTGCATTGGTATGCGCAGCCCTGACACCATCTCTTATGGCACGTGAAAATCCGTTGCTTAAGCCGTATCCGACACAGTATGAGATACCGACTTACTCAGAAATTCAGTTGGAAGACTTTATACCCGCCATCAAGGCCGGTATCGAGGAACAGGACCTCAATATCAACAATATTATCCGCCAGCGCAGTGTTCCCGACTTTGACAACACCATCATTCCGTTGGAAAATCTGTCACCGATTCTGGAGCGCGCGGCCTCCGTATTCTATCATTATCAGAGCGCACTTTCGACACCGGAGTTTGCCGCTATCGCCGATGAAGCCATACCGTTGCTCAACGAGGCCTCCAATCGTCTAAACTTCAACGAGCCGCTGTTCAACCGTATCAAGGACCTCTATGAAAACCGTGACAATCGCGGCATGAATGATGTTCAGAAACGCCTTGTCGAGAAATATTACCGCTCATTTGCAGAGCGTGGAGCGGCACTCCCGGATGATAAGAAGCAGGAACTGATTCGTATCAATGACGAGCTATCCAAACTCTTCATACAGTTTAATAAAAACCTGCTTAACGCGACCAATGCCTTCTACGTGCTGGTCGATGATGAAAAAGAGCTCTCCGGTCTTTCGGCTTCAACCATTGCTACAGCTGCCGAAGAGGCCAAGCAACGCGGACATGAGGGCAAGTGGGCTTTCACCCTGCACGCTCCGAGCCGTCTGCCGGTGCTCAGCTCGGCTGACAGCCGCGAACTGCGCCGCAAGATTTACGAGGGTTACACCTCATTGGCTTCTGCCGGTGACTTCAACAATATACCTGTCATCGAACAGATTATAAAGCTCCGTGCCGAGAAGGCCAAAGTGATGGGCTTCGACAACTTCGCACAGATGATGACATCGCGTGTTATGGCCAAAACTCCGGAAGCAGCCGAGGACCTGCTCATGCAAGTGTTCAAACCTGCTGTCGCACGTGCGGCTGAGGAGGTTGCTGACATGCAGGCATACGTTGATGCCAACGGTGGTGACTTCAAAATCGCTCCGTGGGATTACTATTACTATGCAGAGAAAGTCAAGAAACAGAAGTTTGATTTCGACGAATCGGACGTACGTCCCTACTTCGCGCTCGACAATGTGCTGAAAGGTCTTTTCGGCGCTGCCGAACAGCTCTACAACATCAAGATGGTCGAACTGCCCGACGCTCCCAAATATATGGACCAGGTGACTGTATATGACGTTGTGGACGCTAACACCGGCGAACATATCTCCGTCTTTATGACAGACTTTTTCCCGCGCGCATCCAAGCTTCAGGGTGCATGGATGGAACAGCTGCAGAGCGCCGGCCTCTATGAGAATGGCGAGATGAAACGTCCTATCGTCTACAATGTCGGCAACTTCACACCTCCGACCGCAGACACCCCCTCACTGCTGAGCCTTGACGAGGTTGAGACTACATTCCACGAGTTCGGACATGCGCTGCAGGGTATGCTTACCCGTGCTCCCTACAAGTCATTGGCCGGCACCAACGTGGACCGCGACTATGTAGAGATGTGCTCACAGATAAACGAGCATTGGGCATTCTCACCTGAACTGTTGCGCCAGTATGCACGTCACTATCAGACAGGCGAAGTCATCCCCGATTCACTCATCAACAAGCTTTCCGCCTCCTCCAAATTCAATCAGGGATTTGTGACAACCGAGCTTGCCGGAGCCGCACTGCTCGACCTCGCATGGGGAAAACACAACGGCGAGAATGTAGATGTGATAGCATTTGAAAAAGAGATAAGTGATAAGATTGGCATGCCCGAGGAGATTACATTCAGATACCGCTCACCCTATTTCAAACACATTTTCGGTGATGACGGTTATGCTTCCGGCTATTACACCTATCTCTGGAGCCAGGTGCTCGAGGCCGACGCATGGGAGAAGTTCCTGCAGAACGGTATCTTCGACCCCGAGACAGCTGCCTCATTCAAGAAGAATATCCTCGAAAGCGGCGATACTGAAGACGCCATGATACTGTTCGAGCGTTTCGCCGGACACGAGCCCGACCCGCATGCACTGCTCCGCCTGCGCGGTTTTGAATAATCAAAGTATCTGAAATGAACGATATATTAATGATGAGACGCGCCCTGCAACTCGCGAAATGCGGTGAGGGGCGCGTCTCTCCCAATCCAATGGTAGGAGCCGTAATTACGGCTCGCGAAGGCATAATCGGCGAGGGATACCACCGTCACTGGGGAGGGCCGCATGCCGAAGTCAATGCCGTCAATTCGGTAAGCGAACACGACAGGTACCTGCTCAGAGAGGCCACTATGTATGTCACGCTTGAGCCATGCTCACATTATGGCAAGACCCCGCCGTGCTCCGAATTAATCATCCGCATGGGGATACCGCGAGTCGTGGTGGCTACATTAGACCCCTTTGAAAAGGTGAGCGGGCGCGGTGTCGCTATGCTCCGGGAGGCCGGCATCGATGTCAGCACCGGACTCCTCGGCGAAGAATCAAGAGCCTTGAACCGACGGTTTATAACGGCGCATACTCTCAAACGCCCATATATCACGCTGAAGTGGGCTCAGACTGCCGACGGTTACACAGCGGGTACCCCCGGAGGCGGACGCCTTATCATATCCAACCATTTATCAACGGTATGGATGCATGCCGAACGTTCCCGGAATGATGCCATCTTCGTCGGCACGACTACCGTGGCAACTGACAATCCCCGGCTTGACTGCCGCAGAGCACCGGGCAGACTCCCTGTAGCCGCTTCATTCGCTTCGGCGATAAGGTATGAAAAGGCTCATATCATGGACGGACGTCGTGTGGTGTTAAGAGAAAAGGATGAGCCACTGCCCGACTTTCTGCACCGTCTGTACGACATCGAGGGTATAACCTCGATAATGGTCGAAGGCGGTGCTCGGACGCTGCAGGAATATATCAATCTTGACCTGTATGACGAGGTGCGTATCGAGACCGCGGACTTTAAAACAGGAAAGGGTATCGCCTCCCCCGACATAGACCTCGCCCGACTGAATGAAATATCAAATTTTGATTGTAATGGCAATAAAATAAGGATATATCAGCAATAAATGTTATATTTGCAAGTTGAATAATAGACCAAACAATCAACAGACCGTCAGCCGTGCCCGGTTCAGATGGTCATACCCCCGGACGACCGGGCATCCGATGTTATGAACAAACTGTCTATATATAAGATACTTGCCGCAATCATGGCGTTGATAACGCTCAACGTCTCACTCACGTCATGTAATAAAAAAAGCGATGACCCGGACGAGCCGCAGGTACAGCCGTCATATTCTGTTGCGGTCAAGTCATTCAAACTCAATCCGAATGCCAAGGTGATGGCAAATCTTGACTCGGTATTCTTCTCGATAGACCTGGACCGTGGCATAATCTTTAATGCTGACTCCCTGCCAAAAGGAACGGATATAGAGAAGCTTGTCCCCGTAATAACATTCCCTTCGACTGTTGAGACCGCCGAACTTATTATGGAAGGGGGCAATCTCCGTGAGGGTACCGTCAATTATAAGACCAATCCCTCTGACACCATCGACTTCTCCGGCCGGGTCACTCTCAGACTGACTGCCGACAACGGAGCTCTCTCACGCGATTACACTATTCGGATTAATGTGCATAAAGCCGTTGCAGACTCCCTGATGTGGGATAAGATGGCAAATTCAGAGTTGCCCTCAAGACATGAGAATCCCGCACGTCAGAAGAGTGTGGCACTCGGCAATCAAATCTATTCCCTCATAGAGGAGAAAGACGGCACCTTCACTTTGGCTTCCACGCAGGATATTGCATCATCCGTATGGAATAAAAAAGAATTGAGCCCGGCTTTCCGTCCGGATATTTCAACATTCTCCGCCACCGAACAAGCCCTGTATATACTTTCAGATACCGGCAGTCTGCTTACCAGCTCTGACGGTACGGTATGGAATCACACCGGCATCAAGTGGCACAACATCATCGGCGGCTATGGAGGGAAATTACTCGGCATCCTGTCACAAGACGGCAACTACTGTCACGACATTTATCCCCGCCCGGCCGGATACACCCCTGTAGCGACAGCTTCGGATTTTCCCGTTGACGGACTTTCTAACCTGCTTACATTTAAATCAAAGTGGACTGAAAATCCCTACGCATTCTTTGTCGGAGGACTGCGGGGGAATATCGTGACCTCGGCCACGTGGTCTTATGACGGCTCCGAATGGGCTAAGATATCCAATACGCCTCTGCCCGCGATGAGCGATGCGTTGATAGTCCCCTACTTCATGTATCGCAAGACCTCGACATCATGGATACAGACAGAATATAGCGTCACCCTCTGTCTGGGAGGGAAAAAAGATAACGGCAATCTCTCCCGCGATGTGTATCTCTCATATGACTCGGGCGTACACTGGAGTAAAGCCGGACAACTGATGCAGCTCCCCGATGCGCTCCCCTCTTTCTATGGAGCGGACGGTGTGATAGCCACAACATCCATGCACGCATCCATCGATGCCTGGGCTGCCCAGACCACTCCCCGGCCGAAAGGCGCCAGAATACAATATTTCGTCAATGGCACGGATGTCGAATGGGATTGCCCCTATATCTACTTGATAGGGGGATACAACGATAAGGGACAACTTCTGCCTGCGATATGGCGCGGAGTACTCGCCCGCCTCACTTTCGCACCCCTCTTCTGAGAACCCATACATTACCGCATCATACAGATAACAGTAACAGATAAACGAAGAATAATAACGGATTAACGATGAAGCGATATCTCATCTTCCTGCTCCTGACCGTCAGCGCCGCACTACATGTGTCGGCTCAGGAAGACTATCGATTTGACATCGGTGGTGGTTTCGGCATGACCGGATACTTGGGTGATGCCAACACCTCAATCCTGTATCAGAATCCGTCGTGGGATGCTGAGCTGCTGTTGCGCTATATCGGCAATCCACGCTGGGCATTCAAGACCAATCTGTATCTCGGCCAGTTGCGCGGAGACACATCGCAGATGACCAACGTATATCCGGACGGACAGCAATTCAAGTTCTCGACAACATTCTATGAGTTGGGAGAGTTGGCTGAATTCAACTTTTTCAACTATGGCATAGGAGAGACTTACCGCAAGCTGAAACGCTTCTCACCATATATCACCGGCGGTGTCTCACTGACATTATGGAGTGTAGACCACCATACATACGCCGGTTTCACACTGCCGTTCGGCATAGGCTTCAAATATAAGGTCAATAAGCGTCTGAATCTCGGACTGGAATTTCTGATGAAAAAAGTCTTTAACGACAAGCTTGACGGCGAAAATCTCAGCGACCCTTACGGCATCAAAAGCTCGTTTGCCAAAAACACCGACTGGTATTCGACTCTGACGCTGACTATATCATACGAATTTTCAAAGCGATGTGAGGTTTGTCACTATAAGGACTGACCTGACACCAATACGACACGAATATGGATAACCTGCAACAATATCTTAACCAACTTGACATGACCCGTATCCCACGCCATGTAGCCATCATAATGGACGGCAACGGTCGATGGGCCAAACAACGGGGACAAGACCGCTCCGACGGACATGCCGAGGGGGTGACATCGGTGCATAATGCCGTAGAGTTCGCCTCCGATATGGGGGTGGGTTATCTTACACTATATGCCTTTTCGACGGAGAACTGGAATCGGCCGCAAAGCGAGGTCGATACACTCATGCACCTGATAGGCTGGGCCATAGAACGTGAACTTCCGGACCTGCTGGCACACAACGTGCGTATACGCTTGATTGGCGATATTGACCGCATCCCCGAGGGTCCGAGACAGAAGTTGCTCAATTCGCAGCAGACCACGGCGCATTGCACCGGACTGATACTCTGCATGTGCCTGAGCTATTCATCCCGCTGGGAGATAGTGGAGGCGGCTCGCAAGCTCGCTGACGCAGTCTCCCGGGGTAAGATGTCGATAAGCGATATCACTGAGGATGTCGTGGCTGACAATCTGGACACGGCCGGAATACCCGACCCGGACCTGCTCATCCGGACAGGGGGAGAACAGCGCATCTCCAATTTCCTGTTATGGCAGATAGCATACAGCGAACTATATTTCACCGACATCCTATGGCCCGAATTCGGCAAGGCTGATTTTGCCAAAGCCCTGCTCGACTACCAACGGCGTGAGCGACGGTTCGGCAAGACCTCCGAACAGGTGAGCCACGAGGCCGAAACCGACAGCAACACCGACACAATGAGATAAACATACGATATACGGACGCCGTAAGCCACCGACCACATAACTCAACAATGACACGATTTCACATAATTTCACTCTTTATATTCACCCTGCTCGGATGTAACTCCATATTCGGACAGACATTCGACAACGATACGGTCTACTCCCCGGACATCATCTACTCCCCTATCCCACGTCAATATGAGATAGCGGACATTACGGTCACGGGTGTGTCACACGTCGAGGACTATGTCATCATAGGATATTCGGGACTCAATGTCGGAGAACGTATCGAGATACCCGGAGATGCCATAACCAATGCCGTCAAAAGGTTCTGGAGACAGGGTCTCTACTCCAAAGTCAATATTTCGGCCACCAAGGTCGTGGGCAATAAAATATGGCTCAATATAGACTTGCGCCAGCAACCCCGTATGTCAGAACTCAGATATGAGGGATTCAAGGGTGGAGAGAAGAAGGATGTCGCCGAACGACTCGCTATCGTACCCGGACAGCAGATTACGCCTAACGTCGTGCAGCGTATCAAGCAGATTGTACAGAAATATTTCGCTGACAAGGGTTTCAAGAATGCACGGGTTGAAGTCATACAGTCACCCGACCTCTCCAAGGAGAATCAGGTGATTGTCACTATAAAGGTTGACCGCCGTAACAAGGTCAAGGTTCACAAGATATATGTGGACGGCAATGAGGTCATGTCTGACAACAAGGTGAAACGCACCATGAAGAAGACCAACGAGAACGGCAATCTGCTCAACCTGTTCAAGCAGAAGAAGTTTGTCGAGTCAGACTTTAATGACGACAAGAAGCGTATCATCGACAAGTATAATGAGATGGGATACCGTGATGCACGCATCACATTTGACTCTATAGCTCAATACAACGACGGAGAGGTGGATGTGTTCCTCAAGGTCGATGAGGGTAAGAAATATTACATATCGGACATTACATGGGTCGGTAATACGGTCTATCCGACGGAGACTCTCAACCAGGTGCTTGGCATATATCCCGGAGATGTGTACAATCAGAAGCGTCTGGAGAAACGCACACGCGAGGATGACGATGCCGTCTCCAACCTCTATCTCGACAATGGTTATCTCTTCTTTGACCTTGTCCCTATCGAAGAGAATATCAAGGGAGACTCCATAGCGCTTCGCATGAATATCCGCGAGGGACAGCAGGCTCGCATCAACCGTGTCATAATCAATGGCAATGACCAGCTGTATGAGAAGGTTATACGTCGTGAACTGCGCGTGCGCCCCGGTGAACTCTTCTCCAAGAGCGACCTTATGCGTTCGGCACGCGAGATTGCAGCCTCCGGACATTTTAACCCCGAAACAATGGGCATCAATCCCCAACCCAACGAGAATGACGGAACGGTAGACATCGTCTTTGACCTCGAATCCAAGGCCAACGACAAGGTTCAGGTCTCGTTCGGCTGGGGTCAGACCGGTGTGACAGGGCAGTTGTCGCTCTCATTCTCCAACTTCTCAATCAAGAATCTTTTCAATCCCTCCAGTTATAAGGGTATAATACCGCGAGGTGACGGCCAGACGTTCTCCATATCGGCTCAGACCAACGCCAAGTATTACCAGAGCTACAACATTTCGTTCTTCGACCCGTGGCTCGGCGGAAAGAGACCCAACTCCCTCAGCGTCTCTCTCGATTACAGCCGCAGTACCGGCATCAACAACGCTTTCTTCAATAACAGCTGGGGCAACGCATGGATGAGCGCGCTCTACACTCAGGGTTCATACGGCACCAATTTCGGCACATACGCATATCAGAACGCATATGACCCTAACAAGGTATTGCAGATGGCGGGTGTTTCTGTCGGTTTCGGCACACGCCTCACATGGCCTGATGATTATTTCCAGTTTCAGGCATCCCTGGCTTACAGATGGTATTATCTCAAGAACTGGGACTATCTCTATTACATGCACAACGGTGTCTCCAATGCATTCACTCTCGGACTCACGCTGTCACGTACATCTATCGACAATCCAATATATACGCGTCGGGGTTCACAATTCTCGCTCGACGTAATGCTGACACCACCCGTATCTCTGATGCAGAAAAAGGATTGGGCCAAGCTGAGCTACGAAGCAAACACTATGGACAACGAAGCTGCCAAGACAGAGTTGTACAAGTGGATAGAATATTGGAAAATCAAATTCAAGAGTAAAACCTTCACACCCCTTACAGACCCGGACGGACAATGGACGCTCGTACTCATGACCCGTGCCGACTTCGCTCTCCTGGGTTCGTACAACAAGTATGTCAAGACTCCGTTCGAGACCTTCTACTTCGTCGGTGACGGCATGTCGGGCAGCTACACATACGCCACCGAGACCATCTCGATGCGTGGTTATGACAACGGACAGTTTACACCCTGGGGCTACGAAGGCTACGCTTACAGCAAATTTACATTCGAACTGCACTTCCCCTTCATGCTGCAGCCTACCACCACCATCTACGCA
>CAMWRB010000041.1 GCA_947176545.1 uncultured Porphyromonadaceae bacterium | reverse complement strand
ACCTCAGACAAGTCAGACAGGTCAGACACGTCAGACAGGTCAGACCCGTCAGACCAAATTATCAAAAAATTTTTTATATATTTGCAATCTGATGAAAGAGATTGGCAAATTTATCAAGCGGTTCGCATGGCCTTACAGGAAGACACTCGCACTGAGTGTCCTCTTCAACATCCTTACAGCCTTTTTCACCATCTTCTCTTTCGCCTTTCTCATCCCTATACTTCAGATGCTCTTCGGCATAGAGAGTACACACTACTCCTATATCGAGCCAGGCACCGCGCCACTCAAGGAGTGGACCGTCAATAACTTCTACTACTACACATCCTTGCTCATAGACCGCCACGGACGCAGCTTCACCCTCGGATGTCTTGCATCCGCGCTCGTACTCATGACACTCTGCAAGGTTGCCGTCTACTACCTGTCCGAATACTACATCATACCCTTCAAAAACGGTGTCGAACGCGACTTGCGCGACACTATCTACAACAAACTCCTGTCACTCCCTATCGGATTCTTCACCAACGAACACAAAGGTGACATACTGGCGCGCATATCGGGTGATGTCACCGAGGTCGACACGTCGGTTCTCACCTCCGTGCTGGCGCTCATCAGATACCCCGTCATGATTATATTCTGCCTTGCCGTCATGATTTATGTCAGCTGGCAGCTCACCATATTCGTCTTCATACTCCTGCCCGTTGTGGGTCTCGTCCTCGGCAGCGTCGGAAAGAGACTTAAAGCCACATCACTCAAGGCACAGAATCTTTGGGGGGAAATACTCTCCACAACCGAAGAGACCATCTCGGCTCTGCGTATCGTCAAGGCTTTCAACGCCGAGCAGACCATGCGACGGCATTTCTGCGCTCAGACCGAGGATTACTTCCGCCTGACCAACCGCGTAAACCGTCGCGTTTCGCTCGCTCATCCGCTTTCGGAATTCCTCGGTACAGCCGCCATCGCTTTGCTGCTATGGTTCGGAGGCTCGCTTATCATAAGCGGCAGTTCTACCATAGATGCGGCCGGATTTATATACTACATGGTCATCTTCTACAGTATCATCAACCCGGCCAAAGAACTCAGCAAAGCCTCATATACCATCCGCAAAGGTGAAGCGGCACTGGCACGTATCGAC
The DNA here is from genome assembly GCA_947176545.1 of uncultured Porphyromonadaceae bacterium. Classification (GTDB taxonomy): domain Bacteria; phylum Bacteroidota; class Bacteroidia; order Bacteroidales; family Muribaculaceae; genus Lepagella. The sequence goes on along the minus strand of CAMWRB010000041.1, from coordinate 7,634 downwards.
CGGATACTCAGCGCCGACAATCCCATCAAGGACCCGCAACAGCCCACACCGCTCCCCGCCGGTCTCTCTCACGGCGGACATATAGAGTTCCGCAACGTTTCATTCGCCTACAACCCCGGACAGGATGTACTCAAGGATATCAACCTCGAAATCCGTCCCGGCATGACCGTAGCTGTCATCGGACAGTCCGGAGCCGGAAAATCCACTTTGGCTGATATGATACCACGCTTCTGGGATGTGGACCGTGGCAGTGTGACTGTCGATGGCATAGATGTCCGGCAGTTGAAGGTCCGTGACCTGCGCGGATTAATAGGCAATGTCAGTCAGGAGGCTATCCTGTTCAACGACACTTTCTATAACAACATAGCCTTCGGCTCACCCGGCGCGACACGTCAGGAGGTTGAGCGCGCCGCTAAAATCGCCAACGCACATGAATTTATCATGCAGACTCCCATGGGTTATGACACCGTCGTCGGTGACAGCGGGTCGCGGCTGTCAGGCGGACAGAGGCAACGCATCAGCATCGCCCGGGCCGTACTCAAGAATCCTCCGATACTAATCCTTGACGAAGCTACTTCCGCACTCGACACCGAGAGCGAACGACTGGTCCAACAGGCCCTCGAACGACTCATGGCCGACAGAACTACCATCGTCATCGCCCACAGACTCTCGACCATCACCAATGCTGACCTGATATGCGTTATGAGCGACGGCGAGATTGTGGAGCGCGGCACCCACAGCCGGCTCATGGAACAAAAAGGCCTGTACCACAGACTTGTGACACTTCAACATGTATAATACCACCCACAATAACAACTTCTTACACATAATATGAAAAATATCGCCATATTCGCTTCAGGCTCAGGAACCAATGCAGAAAATATATACCGTTTTTTCGACCGCGGCAACCGTATAGCCGTCTCACTCGTCATTTACGACCGCAAGGATGCCGGTGTTGCCGAACGCATGCGCCAATACGGTGTGGAGACCGTGTATATCCCCGGCTCCGTATGGCGCGAACGACCACAGGAGATACTCAATCTGTTGATGCTTAAGAATATCGACCTTGTTGTCCTCGCCGGATTTCTGCGCATGGTACCCGACGTTATCACTTCGGCATACGCCGGGCGAATACTCAACATACATCCCTCGCTCCTCCCCGCATACGGTGGCAAAGGGATGTACGGCCATCATGTCCATCAGGCAGTCATAGCCAACCGTGAAACCAAATCGGGTGTGACCGTCCATTACGTAACCCCCGAATGCGACGGAGGTGAAATCCTGATGCAGCAGGAGGTCTCCATCACCCCGGATGACACTCCCGAAACTCTCGAAGCCAAAATCCATCCTGTCGAATATGACATATATCCCAGAGCCATAGTCGCCGCACTGTCACGTCTGGACAACGCCCCTGCCATCCCGACTTCACAACAGCCTGACGATAACGCTCCATCACCGGATGCCCCGACAGTATACGTGCAGGCTGACGCGACAACTCCGCCACCGGTACCGCGGTCAGGACGCACGGCAGCCGAAGAGTGGGCAGACGCATTGCATATACAATATACCCCCGGACAGCAGCCACCCGCATACCATAGCAATCCTGAGTTGCCACCCGCACCGGCGGGCGCACCAAATCAACCAGCCGGGGCAAGATATACCGCTCCGGGAGTCAACCCAGCCGATATGCCGCCGACCAATCTGGTTTGGGCCGTGATAGTTACCGTGTTGTGTTGCACCATCCCCGGGATTGTCGCCATAATCATGTCATCTAAAGTATCATCACGATATTATGCCGGTGACATAGAGGGAGCGAAACGCGCCTCGACAGCCGTAGAATGGTGGGTGATAATCTCATTCATCCTCGGCATACTGAGTGCGACACTATATCTCCCCATCTCACTCCTCTTCAACTAAAAAAAAGTTGCAATATCCAAACAAGCTGCAACAGCTGCTTTAGCTAAAACAGCTACTATCGCAAAAAGCTGATGCCCACCCTACTGTCTACACGCCGGCTTCTCATCATAGTCGCGGTGATGCTCTGCATCATCTACTTCATCTTTGACCCTGCTCAGAGTGCGTGGATGCCCAAATGTATGTTTCATCTGATAACGGGGTGGGACTGTCCGGGGTGCGGCTCACAACGCATGGGCCACGCCCTCCTGCACCTTGACCTCAGGGGGGCGTGGCGCGCCAACGCACTGCTGCTTTGCGCACTCCCTTATCTTATCTTCTGGCTATACATAGAGCTGACTCCACGTCGCAACCCGGCGCATCCACGTTATCATGCCAAAATGCAGACCATCCATCAAGCCCTCAACTCCCGGACAGCAGTCATAATCATCACCCTCACCCTAATAGCCTGGACCCTCATCCGCAACCTCTCCGCCTAACCCCCATAATCCATCCCCCATCACCTCTCAGTTATTACTTATCACCTATTACCTACCATCAATTTGTTATTAATTCCTAAAAAATTTGCATTTATCACAAAATATATTAATTTTGTAAATCAGAATGTAATAACAACAGCATAATGCCGTTTCACATTCACAAAACTACCATTTTTCAACCGACTACAACCAAGAACAGCAACATATTGCCCATATCGCTCAGCGCTGTGTTCATTATCAGCCGCATATGGCAATAACCTATTTGAAAATAACTGATAATAACCTATTTATATTTATTAATCTACTTATGAGACGTAATTTCCTAAAAGCAGGACTTCTGACACTCATCTCGACAGTAGCCTTATCCTCTGCTATCACTGCAGCCACAACCGAAGGCTGGCAGAAGCAAGGACAGACTCAGCGTGTCAAGACTCACGTCAAGCAAGTCCTCACACCCCAAACGCAGTATAAGCGTTCACACGGGGTAGTCAATTCCGACGCTCAGCTGCGTCCGCTCGGAGACGGTATCCAAAACACACCGATTGTCCAGCGCCCCGTAGCCGGCAACAAAGTGTTCCGGACAGTTGAAAATCCTCGTGGTCACATCTATGCAGTTGTGCCCCGTTACCTCGGTATGGAGTATACATACGAGGCATTCCTCGGTAAGGTAGACCTCGCCGCCGGTTCACTCACACCCATGTATTACAACAGTGTATTCTGCCCCTTCACCGGCTCTGACTTCACTTTCCAGACCGATGTATACCGCAAGGGTCATGTATATTGCCCTGTTCAGAACCTCAATATGGTTGAGTCCACCTCTTCATACGTATGGAAACTCGTTGATATCGAGAATGGTGACATCACCGCTGAGGTAAACTTCGGTTCAGACCTCTTCGGTGCTCCCTACTCACTCACTTACGATGAGCAGAAAGACCTCTTCTACGGTGTTGCACTCGGTGAGGGTACCGCATCCAACTTCTGCGTGTATGACCCCTCACTTTTCAAGTATGACGGCACCAACTGTAACTCCGACAGCGCTGACCCTGCAATCTTCTTCGCAGGCAACATCAGCTCCGGCGGCAACTACATCTCTTCTGTCGTGTACAACCCGGCAGACGGCAACATCTATGGCTTTGACCAGTACAATACTATCTGGCGCATAGACCTCACCAAGACCAAAGAGGGTATGTACAAGGTTGAGGTGTTCGATGAGGGTTACCTCGACTATGACGTGCTCCTGTTTGAGGAAGCCGTGACTACACCTATGGTGTATAGCCCGATGGACCAGGTTTTTGTTATGACATATCCTGACAACTCTGTCAAGCAGAATGTCATCCTCTATATCGACCCCCTCACATGGGAGGTTAAAGAGGGCAAGAACATCGTTTCAAACCTCAATCCATATATCGCAGCTCTGGTTTGCTCCGACGATTTCGCTGACGCTGACGCTCCCGAGCTCGCTCCCGCACCCGTTGTTAATTTTGAGAAGAACAATCTCAAGGGTACTATCACATTCACCACTCCGGAGTACACTTACTATGGTGTAGCTATCGGCAAGACTCCCGTGGATGTGACTCTCAAGGTGGATGGCAAGGTTATCTATGAGGGCAAGATGAGCGCCAACGAGACCAAGACTGTAGACGCTACCCTGACCGAGGGTCAGCACACACTCTCTCTCATCACCGCCATCGACGGTAAGAACAGCCCCGAGCGTACCAAGATTTTCTATACCGGTAACGACAATCCGCTCGCTCCCACCGACGTGAAGCTTACAGACGACATTCTCAGCTGGACAGCTCCCGGCAACGTAGGTGCCAACGGAGGTTATGTAGATACCGACCTCCTCGAATACGATGTATATATCGACAATGTTCAGCAGAACATCGCTCCCATCGAGGATACACAGTACAAGCTGCGTCTCAACGGCAACCTCAAGCGTTCCAACATCGAGGTTGTAGCTTCTGCCAACGGCAAGTCTTCAGCACGCGCTTCCATCAACGAAGTTATCGGCGCTGCGCTCAACCTTCCCGCGGCATTTGCTCCCACAAAAGACCAGTTCAGCCTCTTCACCGTCATCAACTCCAACGGTGACAACCAGGTATGGCATCAGTCTACTATCAACGAGGGTGACCTCTCATACCCCGCAGCCGTATTTACACTCGGTTACTTTATCGACGCTGACGACTGGTTGGTTCTTCCCGCTCTCAACTTCGCAGACGGAAAGGCTCTCTACAATCTCGCATTTGAGTTGGCTTCACCCGGCTCCAATGATACATCAGAAGAATCATTCGAGATTTATGTTGGCAAACGTGCCGATGTTAAAGACCTTCTGGCCGGAACATGCATCTACAAGCGTGACATGTATACCAAGAGCACAGAGCGTCTCTGGGATAGCCTTAATTACAACTTCGCCGTAGAGGACGCCGGCGTATACTTCATCGGTATCCACTGCTACTCAAGCAGACAGAACGAATCAGCCGGTATGTACCTCCGCAACTTCTCCATAAAGGCAGTGGACGGTCAGACCACTATGGCTCCCGGTGACTCTGAGAAGACTACTATCTCACCCTCAGAATTCGGTGACCAGTCAGCTCAGCTCCACATAACTGTCCCCACCAAGGACATGTCAGGCAACCCGCTCGACCCCGAAAAGGAGATTACATATAAGGTATATTGCGAACAGACCGGTGACACCGCTGAAGGCAAGGGCAAACCCGGTGAGGAAATCTCCATTATATGCGATGCCAACGGCATGGACGGTTTTGCAGACTTCTGTTACACTCCCTCTAACGAATTTGGCTCAGGTTATACCCGCGTAATGCGTGCGTATGTAGGTATCGACGTTCCTCTCGCACCCGTTAATATCAAGGGCGTACCCTACGATAACAACATGGGTATGAAGATTACATGGGAAGCTCCCGGCAGCGTGGGTTCACACGGTGGTTATGTAAATGTCAATGGCCTCTCATACAACATCTATACACGCTCAGGTGTATCATACTATAAGGTAGGTAATACATCCAACCTTTACACTGACTTTGAGGTTGGTGCCGGCAGCACTGCTCTGGCCGACTACCATGTAGGTCCCGCAGCTGTCAATACCGCCGGTGAGTCTGTAGGCTCAATGTTCGTTCAGGAGCAGCTCGGTGTGCCTTACGAAAGCCCCGTCAAGGAGTTCTGGAACACTACCAACTTCGCCATGAACCCCTACACCTACAACACTACCGGTGTATACGCACTCTCAGTTTGGGAGAACACAAGTGTAGGTCAGGCACTCGGTGAGAAATTTGCCAACGCTCAGGTGCAGCAGGGCGCTCTCTTCTCATACAGTACTTACGGCCACACCGAGACTCGTCTCAACTTCCCCAAAATCTCAACTTACGGTCTGCCCCACGGTGTCTTCGAACTCCGCTACTGGGACTACTCCGACACTCCCGAGATTCGTGTTTACGCCCGTCGTCCGGGACAGCTTGAGTCCAAGCTCATCCACACATTCATCCCCAAGAATCCTGCAAGAGGTGTCTGGAACGAAGATTCATTCACTCTTCCGTCTGACCTGCTCAACTGCAGCTGGGTACAATTCAGCATTGAGGCTTCACTCGTTGGTGCCGAAACAGAATATCTCCTTCTCGACACATGGTCAGTATATCCCGACTGTGAGTACGACCTCGGTGTGACCGGCTTCACCGGCTCAACACAGGCTGCTCTCGGTGACAAGCTCAACTACAACTGTCTCGTCACAAGCAGCGGTACAGAGCGCGTCAGCGGTACACTCACCGTAGACCTCATTGATGAGAACGGCAAGGTATATGCTACCGACCAGTCTCAAATCAGCAACCTCCCCTCACTCAACGTCTACGAGCGCAACATTTCGTTCGAGCTCACCGGCGAATTCAAGGACATGAAGAAGCTCTATGCACGCGCTACCGTAACATCTGCCGAGGATGAACTCGAGGAGAACAACTCACGTCAGATTGAGGTAACTCTCAAGAGCGCTCAGATACCCGCTGTATCAGACCTTAAGGGTACACGCAACGAGAACGGTGTAAACTTCACATGGACTCAGCCCACTTGCACTTACGGTGACTTCGACAACTTCGAGTACTATCCCGCATTCGAGAATACTGACAAAATCGGTCAGTGGCAGAATGTCGACATGGATAAGCTCCCTGCAGCCAAGCTCAACAACGGCTCACTTGTCATCGAGTGGGAAGGCTCTGAGCAACCCTCAGGTTGGACGGTTGTAGATGCAGAGGCTCTCAAACTCCAGAGCGACCCGCGTGCTTACGCATTGTCAGGCAAGCAATATCTCATGGCTCGCAGTGCCAACATTCCTGATGGTGAGGATGCAAGCAACTACCAGAGCAGCGACTGGCTGATTTCACCCGAAATCAAGGGCGGTTCACTCCTCACATTCTGGGTGAACGCACTCGCCACCGACACTGAGTACTTCGAAATATGGTATTCAACCACCGGTACTGAGCTCGGTACTATCAGCAAGCTTCGCCCCGACGTATGCGGTGACTTCAAGGGACGCAAGGCTTACTCTAAGAGTGGTAACGACACATGGGAGTTCATCTCATACCAGATACCATCCAACGCCAAGTATGTGGCTATCCGTCACACTTCATTCGACGGTCTGGCCATCATGATTGACGACCTCTCATTCACACCCGTCGAAATGCTCGAAGGCACTGCTGACCACTATGCCCTCTATCGCAGCGACGATAACGGAGTCTTCAAGAAAGTTGCTGACAATATCCTCGGCACTTCCTACAATGATGACACTTACAATGACACCAACGCCAACTATCACCTCGTATGCGTCAAGAACATCAACGACAAGATGATGGAAGGTCCCAAGTCTAACAATGTCTTCATCCAGAGCTCATCCGTAGCAGCTGTCAGCGGCGACACTGACATCCGCGGTGGTTCACGCGAAATCGTCCTCATCGGCTTTGAGGGTCAGAATGTAGAGATTTACACTACTGACGGTAAGGTGGCTTACAACACCGCCGTACGCGCTCAGCAGGCTCACTTCGGTCTCGAACCCGGCATCTATCTCGTAAGAGTAGCCGGACAGCAGGCTAAGGTGATTGTCAAGTAATCCATCTCATAAGTATATTAATCACAAGGGTGACCGAACATTACGTTCGGCCACCCTTTCTCTTTTGTTATCAGCTTGGTAAGTAGATGTTTAAAATTATTTTATATTAACTATTAATTCCGTAAATGAAGTTT
>CAMWRB010000040.1 GCA_947176545.1 uncultured Porphyromonadaceae bacterium | reverse complement strand
CCGTTCCACTCATATATGCCGTTGCCGAGATATGTGAACTTGGCGTCAGCCTGACCTTCGGACCAGGATGAGCCATTGACATTGCTACCGATAACATATACTTCAAAAGGTTCTACATCTTCTTCAACTTCGGTAAATTCAATAGGATAAAGCTGAAGATTATTGTTATAGACAGCCACAGCCATCAACACATTATATGTGCCGGCCTCAACAGTGCCGACATAGAAATTGTTACGGAAAGCAACTTCAGTGCCGTCGGCAAGAATACCACTGAAAGGTGTACCGCCTGCACCTGTTTCTGCTTCAAATGTCACATTCTTCAGATATGCGACTTTATTTATATCTGATTCTGAGAACGATTCAATTGTATCATATGTCACTTCGGCAGTAGATGTTGCTGCAGGGAAAGCTGATTGAGGAGCAAATTCGGGAAGTGTCGAATAGGGTGAGTAAGTGACATACCATCCGGCAGGAATTACATCTCCCTTGTTATATGTATTTTCACCATACAGGAGTGTATAACCTCCGGCATTGTCCACAACATATATATATCTTGAATATTTATATACTACCGTAAGGTCGCAGCTTACGAGAACTACATCTCCTTTTTCGGGTGCTTTTGACAGCATCTCGGCAATAGTAAATGCTCTCGCCGGCACGGTAATTGAAGAAGTTGATACAGCGCTCACAACATCATCTTTCACTGCAATAGCCTTGACTGTGCAACTCTTTTCAAGCATAAAGGGCGCGTCATACAGTGTGCTTTCTGTTGTCGGTGTCGTACCATCGATAGTATAATAGATTGATGCACCCTCTTTGTGTGTCGTTATGGTTACTACATCCGTGGTGTTATCATATGAAATTGAAGGAGCCAAAACAGCCGTTGAACCTGCTTCTACATAAGTCACAACCATATCCGTGATATCAAATTGACCGGCTTTATCACTTCCATCCGAGCCGTAGTCAGCCTTGGCACCGACAGTGAAAACAATTGAATTATTTTCACCAGACCATGTTACAGTATTATCACCTTTTGTCTGGGGAGCGATTGAACCATCTGAAGCTGTGATAGGAGCCAATCTTTTAAGTCCTGCAGACGAAATATTAAAGACGATATCCGTGATTAAAAGATTTTCTGCGGCCTGAACAGACAGAGTTCCATTGGCATATACTCTAAGGTCTTTCCCATTTGCATTATATGTCGGGGCAGTTGAGTTGTTGACTTTGTCAACGATGATTGTAAAATTAGCATTCCCCGTCACCACACTAAAAGTTTGTTTATCCACAATCGTTTCCAGTGACTGAGGAGTCAGGGTCACTGTTGTGGCACTCGCGGTGAGAGCTACTGCAGCTGACAGACTCAATAAAAGTTTTTTCATTGTTAAACAGTATAAATTATTAATTTACATAAGTATTATTATTAGTGGTAATTTTCAGCTGTTTATTATAAATATCGCATTACTGTCGCAAAATTAACACTTTTAAAAAAATGTTACAAATATTTTTTGACTTTCAATGTCTAATACTCCCGTTTCAGAGTTCCGTAAACCCGGCCTGTCACCAACATCGTGAATATACAGGAGGCCATGACAAGCCAGAAAAAGCCCTCAAATCCATCTACAACATCATACAGATAACCGGCGAACATTCCGGGCACCATCATACCCAGTGCCATAAACGCCGTGCAGAAAGCATAATGGGATGTCTGACTCTCACCGCGACTGAAATACATCAGATACAACATAAAGGCTGTGAAACCAAATCCGTATCCGAACTGCTCGACACCAATGAGACTGCATACCAAAACCAAATCATTGTTACCGCTAATTGCGAGATAACAATACACCAGACAGGGTAGTGTCAGCGACATTGCCATGGGCCATAACCAGCGCTTCAGACCGTTGCGCGCCACCGCAATACCACCTATTACTCCGCCTGCAAGGAGAGCTATCACACCGACAGTACCGTTCACAAATCCGACCTGAGCCGTTGTCAGTCCCAGACCGCCGGCCGATTGACTGTCTACAAGAAAGGGCTGCACCATTTTGATGCACAATGCCTCCGGGAGTCTGTACAATAACATGAAAGAGATGGCTGTCCATATATAGGGTTTGCGAAAGAATGTGACAAATGTCTCACCGAATCCACCCACTATACTACGCCACGATACTCCGGTCACCGGACGGTCACGGTCCGCACGCGGGAGAAATCGCAAATGATAGATAAATATCAGTCCGAAGAATATGGAGAGGATTAGGAACGTTATGGACCATGCCTCGGAGATACTATCCATTCTCTGTTCAAGCACACCGGCCAACATCACCAGTCCTCCCTGACCAAGGATACCGGCCAGGCGATAGAACGTGGAACGGACACCGACATATGCGGCCTGCTCACGCTCATTCAGTTCCAACATATAGTATCCATCAGCGGCTATGTCATGGGTCGCACTGCCGAAAGCCATCAGCCAGAAGACCATCAGAGTGGCGGAAAAATAGAAACCGGTCGGCAGGAGAAACGCCACTGCAGCCATACATAAAGCTATAACCAGTTCCATACTGACCGTCCACCAACGTTTAGTTCGCATCAAGTCTACAAACGGACTCCAGAAAGGCTTGATGACCCACGGCAGATACAACCATCCCGTAAAAAAGGACATCTCCGCTTTGCTGACGCCCAGATTGTTGTACATCAGCACAGTAAGAGTATTTACCGCGAAATATGGTAGCCCCTCGGCTATATATAAGGTTGGTATCCAATACCAGGGAGAACGCATTTTTTAAGTATTAAGTTATAGTTTTGAGTTAATAATTTGTATTTATTACCTATTACCTATCACTTATGACCTTTTACCTATAACCTATCATCATTGTGTCATCGAATATTTTGATTAGGTCGGTCTCCGTTATGCGGGTGAAGTCATCTTTACGAGGAAGTATGATAAGGCCTGCGACATCTATCGCGCCCGGACTCACCATAATTCGTTCTCCCTCCGGAGCCGAGTAACAATCCGGACGATGCGCCGTGCGGGGGACTGCCGCTAAATGCAACATACCGTCGTCACCCATCCAGGCAAAGGAATTGACCAAATCGGCATCCGGAGCACCGGAAAATCTATCAACACCGCGATATGAAGCAAATTCTCTGATGATTTTCATTCCTTCGCTGTCCGGAGTCACCCGGCGATGCCATACCTGATATGGTAAACTATCTTCAACACCGCCGGCTTCGAGATAGTTGATGAGTGGTAATTCACTCTTGAGTACCATTTGAAAATGCAGATGGTCCGGCGCGGAAGCACCGGCGCGGGCACCATTATAAAACATCACGGCACCCGGAAGTCGCTCAGCCAGAACTATCATATCGAGGGGTATTCCTTTCTGAGGTATATGACTCTTGGAAGCGACTGTAAAATGCCAGGGCAGAATCGGATAAGGATTTACCAGTATATCCCATTCTCCACCTCCTGCAACTGAAAAGGGGAGAGCATACTGTTCGTCAGGTCGGTTGGCTTCACACAGAAAACAGGGTCGTTCTGCAATAGCGGATTTATCGACCGAAGCTCCCGTACTTACTATTCGGGCCGGATTGCACTGAAACGCGCCTTCGAGCGAACCTATCTTAAAACGTCTTCTTTCACTCGATGCAAGTGCTGAATAATTGGCTGCGGCCAACGGCCAGACTTTCAGCTGCTCACGAAGCATCTCGTCGAGCAATGGCATATTTATTGTCATCGTTGTCTTTCAATTATTCGTCGTCTTCATCATCCTCCTCATCATTACCATCTTCAGGACCGAATATCTGTTCATCTACATCACCGTTAAGAAACGGATTGCCTGAAGCAAACAATTCCTCAAATTTACTGTCCTCATCGGCATATTCATTGTTTGCCTGGATACGGGCTACCAGTTCACATGTCCGGAGAAAGTCTTTATATTCATTATGCTCGCAGATTTTCTGCTGGGATAATGCAGCATCGGAATTACCCTCCCAACGCCGGCAATAATATATACCCTCCGTTATACGCCCTATATGATAATCGCGTGATATACGCAATGCCACAGCGTAATCCTCACCATAGCTGACATTCGGAAACAGAATTTCCCGCAATACAGGTGTATAGAAGGCTCGCGGTGCACCGATACCATTTACGCGCAACAGATTGTTGCGACCATTCTCCTCGGTCCATTCACTATGGTCTATCAATCCCGGGGGAATCGGGTTTAATTCAAAATCACTCAGAAAGTAACTTCCGACGACCATCGCACAACCCTCCTCGTAGAATTTACGGTAGATTGCCGACAATACGTGCCGGCCGCTGTACACATCATCCGAGTCAAGCTGCACACAGAAGCGTCCGCACTTCTCCGAAAGCACTCCCATATTCCAGCATCCACCGATACCCAACATATCCTCCGGGGCAGGACGCAACACTACGAGACGCGAGTCCTCTATTGAGTCCAGTAATTCGGATGTGCCGTCTGTCGAACAGTTGTCGATGACTATGACATTATAGGTAAACTCCGTAAGTTGCGACAAGGCCGATTGAACAGCGTCTCCGATTGTGCGCACACGATTGCGCACCGGTATGATTACTGACATATCCACCGGAAAGTGGGTATTGTCATCCGTTTCCGTATCCTCCATCGAGATACGGAGACCTTGCGGTCGAACAAGGGCGTTAATCTCATACAGATGATTGGTAAGCACCTCCTCCATCTGCAGCTGATATGATGCGCTGCGCGGATTCACATAGTCATGCTGCTTCTGGCCGCTGGTACGCATGTCCGTCTTGTCCATTCTGTACAGATATTCCGGCAACATCGAGAAATACCGTCCCTGACTCATGCGCAGACGCAGAGCATACCATCCTCCGTCACTGAACTGCGACTCTTCCGCACCGAAATCTTCTGACGCAGCCAGGACATCGGCGGCGTTGAGCAATACAATGCCGCCGAAATCAAAATCATCCCGGAGCGAACCGGGAGAATAGTGCGACAAAGGATGAGCCACCGCTTTACCGTCGGGCTCCACATCGTAAAACCATGAATACACCATCGAGACGTCGGTATGCTCGGCTATCTGACGCAACCGGCGCACTGCGTGAGGCAACAGCTCTATCTTACGGTCTGTCAGACTGACCAATATGTATTGTTCCAACGGTGAACGGAATATCTCTTCGCGCAAGGCGTCTACTGTCGTAAATCTGTATATCTTCATCTGTGATTATTTTTCTTTAAGTAATGACTTCATCAGGAGGTCGCGTTGGGTGTCATCGGTTATACTCTCTATCGGAATTGAGAGAGTGTATACGCGTCCGTTACCCGTCCGCGACATCACTCCGGCTGCCGTGCCATTGTCAAATGTCATCAGGGTTATTGACCCGTTTCCGGCCGGTTCAAGCATATCCGGACGCTGAACCATATACCTTTCCGAATTCAAGGTGTTGCTATAACGAATCTCACCTGCAGGAAAACCGGTGCCTCCGGCGTTATATACTCCCGATACCCGACCGTTGCTATATACATCCGTCTCGGCGAGGCGTACACCTAATACGTCGGAAGCGAAACGTGTTCCTTCGACTCCGTAACGGTAATCCGAAAGGTCGGAGACAGCTTTCTCACCGCTTACTATCAGTGTCCCGCCATTGCGGACATACGCCTCAAGAGCCACACGCAAAGCGACGGGGAACGCTTCGAAACGTGCTGCAGATGCTTCGCGCTGACCGCGTCCGGTGACGGTAGTCTTCTGACGCCCCAAAATAAGGTCTACCGTTTTATATTCATTGAGACGCACGGTCCCCGCTTCGATTGCTCCGAGCGAACAACTTACGAAACCGTATCCTGCCTCGGCAATGCTCTCGCCGTGAACCGCCGGATAATCGAAGGTGTTGCCGGCTATAATCTTATCGACATAATTGGAGGCGCTTCGGCCAAACGATTCGCCGGCATTGCGTGAGTATTCTGTCTGCTGTCCCGTATATGATATTTCACGTATGTACGGGACACCGAAGTCCGCATTTGAGTCAAAACCGGCGCGACCATCGAAACTGAAGTGTTCCGGTCCGGAAACACGTGTAAATCCGTTGATTATCAATACCGGCTTGCTGTTGTCTTCAGCCTCCCTGAGAGCCAGGGTCTCCGACGGGAAAGAGAGTCCCCCCTCATTGGCGGCAATGACTCGATAACTGCGTATCAGGTCATCATCCACTTTGATATCGAAATGGGTCGAACCCGTGTCACCGACCTTATGAAATCCGGATGTCCCCTCCGTTCGCTCCAATATTATATACTTCGTGGGCATGGCTGTAGGCTCGGCCGGGTCCGGTGTCGGTTGCCAGCTCAGACGATAGTGACCCTTTTTGGAGCGGGTTATTGCAAAATCCTTTACAGGCAAGGGTTGGATAACGAGCTTGCGGTTTTTACGCTCTGCCATGAACCGGGCCATACCCTTATATATGGCCCGGGCTACAGTAAACTTAAACGCAGGGTCAAGACCATACTGCATGTCGGCAAAATTCTGATGGCTCATCAGTTCAATCAGCGTCGTGGGGACTTCAGCCACACGTGCTTCAAGATATGACTTGTCCCACATCGAGCGACGTGTCCACGAGGGCTCCCAGCTGCGTCGTATATCTCCGCAAATCTGACGCATCACAAGGTCAGTCAGCATGCGCGAATTGATACGCGGTGTGCCGTCTGCATACGAAGCTCCGTCGTTGGTGTAATAAATACCCAACGTGCCTACAAAGCTGTCATCAGCTCGTTTTCCGGCATCACTGTGCAGTGCGAAGGATATGTCCACCGGAATATTCAGACCCTGACGATTGGGGAGAACTCTCGACCCTCCGGCCAACCAATTGACCCAGTGGCCGCGACCGGTATAGTCATCCTTGTAGTCGTCACCACCGTGATAGGGGGAGTAGACACTCTCCGGCGCTCCGGCCCAATGCATCCAGTATCGGGCGCCCTCAAGATATCGCGGCAGTCCTGAGGTACGGAAGGTGGGAGCGACTCTTGTTTCGTTTGAGGTCGCCGGCTGTGATTCCTCAACCTCATCTTCGCCGTCTATATCCTCATCATCCGGTTCATCCTCAGTATCCTCATCCATATTTTCGGCTGAGGCCAACGGAGTGGATGGGTCATAATAGATGTCGCTGCGACGTGGCGAACGGGCGATATTACCCATTCCTCCGCCAATTTTGACTGCATCGGCGGTGACGACTGTCTCTCCGCCGGCCTCAGATATATTGGTGAGAGTAACGACAGGCACTGACTCCGAGAATCCCTCTTCGAGAGGGAACGTACCGAGATATATCCACGTTCCGCCTCCCATCTTCTGATTGACCTTAAATTCCCGGCTTCCACCTGAATAATTGACTGTATAATGCGCGTCTGTAGTGGAGTTCGGCAACGATTTATAGCTCACGTACACCGCATATTCACCGTCGCGCGGTATGTCGGCATACCACGCGGCTACGGCCGGTTTACCGCCTCTTACCGTCTGAGTCTGACGATAAGTACCGTTCTCAAAGGGATTTTCAGTATCACGGAAATCGGGCAAATCATATATGAAACCTTCTCCCTCGCCTGTGACCCAGCTGCGCGAACCGTTCATCTCCCGATAGGTAGTCTGCGAGAAGAGCATACCGTCATCATTAAGGTCATTATCCACTATTACCTCGACATTGTTGAGGTCACGCTCACGAGGCATCATCACGTAGGCTCCGGCATTCTCCAGCATCGGTACGAGATAGGGGAGGACATACCCCATAGTGTATGTATCCTCGACACTCTGGAAGAGCAACGGACGCTGCCAGACCCATGAACCGTTTTTGTAATATCGACCGTGACTGCTCCATAAAGCCACTATATCTCCCTCCATTCCGTTCACCGGATTGATGTACGGCTTGACTGCTCTTACAAAGGGTATATTGGTGCGGTATTGCTCGGGCAATTTGTCCACTTTGTTGATATAGTAGGCAAGGGCGCGGTTGCCGACATGGAGCGACACATCATAACTGCTCAGCGAGTCGGGCAATATATGTTTGATATTCCGTCTCAGTTCATCTATCATCACGCGGTTTACAGGGAGGTAGGTGAAGTTCTCGTTGAGGCCCACCCGGACATTGCGCAGCGAATGCTGAGGCTTGACACTGTTCACACGGAGACCTCCCGGATTCTGGTCTGCAGGGATATTTTCGAGTACGAAACCATTGACAAGCAAGGTCAGCGAATCATTCAGAGGGGGGTCTACCGGGGGAGCCGGGGTTGCGGCAGCCTTACGTGCCGTCGTCTTGCGGGTCGTCTTCTTTTTGTATCCTGAAGTCGTCTTACGGCGGGATGATGTACGGGATGTACGAGCTTTGCTGCGGCTTCGCTTTTTGGCGGCCTCAAGCTCGGAAACGCTCAGACATCCACCGACCAATATGACGGATATGCTTAATGCTAAAACTCTTTTTAAATTCATAATTGACAAAATTAACAAAATTCAGTCACAAGTGTGGCCACATTTATCAAAATATTTGTTATCTTCGCGATTAAATCTCACATAAATTTTAGCCGATTCGGCGGTAAACTGCAGAAATTACTTAAAAATAATATACCATGCCAACTAAACCTTTCCACTATCAGGAGCCCTTTGAGATGGGTCCTGACACGACGGAATATCAACTGATTACCAAAGATTATGTAAAAGTCGAGAACTGGAACGGCCACGAAATGCTCGTTGTCGACCCGGAGGCTCTGACTGTAATCGCCAATGTGGCCTCTCACAATTG
>CAMWRB010000039.1 GCA_947176545.1 uncultured Porphyromonadaceae bacterium | reverse complement strand
TACTTATGATTAGCGGAACCGCCGTACAAATCACTCCGACAAAAAATATCGAGACACCCACCTCCTGAAGCCCGGTGATAAATGAGGGGCCGGCCGATATGCCAACCACAGCAATAAACAGATTTAGTCCAGCGTTATCCATAAACCAAATTACAGGCGACGGTATATGCCCGAATGTCGGCTTACGCGACCGTAGCCATCCCATCACAAGACCGGCAAGTATCGCACCCCCACTTGTGCTCAACGACAAAGGAATGCCCTTGAAATAGATTACTATTGCCCCTATCAGACAACCGATGGCAATTCCGAGGCCTATGAATACAATATCACTCTCGGTCGTATCCCTATCGCTGTAACCGATTTCCGGAACTGCATTGGCCACTTCCTCCGGCAGCCCGACCAGCGTCACGACATCTCCGGTCTCAAGTTTGAGCGAACGGCTCACCGGAAGCGGTATATCATTGCGGAGCACCTTGCTGACCATCACTCCGTGCATATACGACTGTGCACGAAGAGTTCCTATACTCATTCCGTTGGCTCCTGAACGTGACACAGTCACGGCAAGATTCTCCGAGCTGAATGTTAGCAACTCATGGTCAGTTACCTCCGGGCCTACCCAGTCAGTATTGTCAATGATGGTAGAGCGTCGCCCGCTCAACACTATTATATCACCTTTATGAATACGGAGCGAGGGTGACGGGTCCATTATTTCACTGTGTATGCGGACACGCACCACAAATTCGCGTATTTTCTTCTTGTGCAGATACGTCTCTATCTCACGAATGGTACGAGGTCTGTCAAAGAAAGAGGTCTCTGCCCTGAACGCACGATAGGATATGACACGATTGGCAACTATAGCACCGTCATCCGGAGTGAAGTCACCGGAATCCATCTCCTCCTCTAATCTGCGGGTCTCCTCCTTGACTCGATTCAGACCGCCGAGCATCACCGGACCGAGATTGGCAATAATCCATGCAGACCCTATCGTGCCGAAAACGTACGTCACGGCATAACAAGCCGGTATGAGGTGTATCATCTTGTCTGCGAGCGTACCGTCGGAGACAGACGCACGAATAGTATCGGAGCCTACACCTATCACAGCGGATACTGTCTGTGAGCCGGCATACAATCCGGCGGCTACACCCTTGTCAAAGTGCATCAGCCGGCAGACAAGCACAACCACCCCGATACAGATTGCGCACTCCACAAGGGCGAAAAGTATCTGTCGGAGACCCTCTCCCTTTAACGAGCGGAAAAATTGCGGTCCGACACTGTAGCCTATTGCAAAGAGAAAGAGCATGAACGCTATCGACTTCACCGTCGATGAAATATCAATACCCATTTGCCCTATTATAACACCTACTATGAGTGTTGCGGTAACAGGACCGAGGGAAAAGGATTTGAATTTCAGATTTCCGAGCCAGAAACCTATACCAAGAGTCAGAAAAATGGGTATCTCCTGATTCTGACGAAATGTTTCAATAAGCCAGTTGAGTATGTCCATAGCGGGATGTGATGTATCTGTTTAATAAGAAAACATCCATCCTGTACACTTTGTTCCTACTTCATTATCCTTACTTCATTATCTCTGAGGAGGGCACGCAGGCTATTCCCATGTTGCGGATATCGTAGATATTGGCCTGCGCCACACTCTCCGATGCCGCTGAGCAACAATCTGTAACAACCACCGTGTTGTAATCCAGACTCATGGAGTCTACAGCGGTGGAACGTATGCAGTTCGGGTATTGCGTGCCGGTAATATAAACATTCTTCACACCCAATCCGCGCAATATTATATCCAGGTCTGTACCGAAAAAGGCGCTGAAACGCTGTTTGGTCACTTTTATATCCCCCTTCTGAGGAGCAATTTCGTCCGGAATAGCAGCTCCGGGAGTTCCGGCGATACAGAACGGTTTCCCCTCCTCAAAATAATGTCTGCGGAACAATTCAGCATCTATTCCGGAGGGACGATGGATTCGATAGATATATATGACGGCCCAATCATTCGAACGACCGTAATCCAGAAAGCGTTTGATGGCCGGCAGAGTTGCATACGCACCTTCTACCCTCATCTGAGAACCGGGCATTACAAAATCGTTTTCCATATCCACTACAAGGATGGCATTCTCGGCATGCGTCAGCATACCGTCTATCTTCTCTATGTTTTCCATAATTTCTTTAATTTAATCTTCTGTTATTATAACAACCGGCTCACCCTTTCCGTTTACTCTCTGTTCCAACGTATCATATTATGAAGTTTGACAGCAAAACATTTGCTGAGGATGTCGCTCAGATTGTATCGGCTATTCCGGCCGGCAAGGTCGCCACATACGGTGATATCGCCGCATTGGCCGGTCATCCCGCTCACGCGCGCATGGTCGGCAAGATACTCGGCTGCATAGGCACTCGCTCCTATGTCCCTTGCCACAGGGTTGTGAATGTGCAAGGGCGCACCGCTCCTCATTGGAACGGACAACTCGCATTATTGCTCAACGAAGGCATAAAATCCAAACCCTCCGGACTTATTGACCTGAAGCTTTATCGGTGGCGTCCGGATATTGCAGACTGAAAGAGGGAGCCTCAAATTCATTCAGATACCGACGGGCAGCCTCCTTGGCACCATCCAAATCCATAAAGGTATAATTGCCGCAATCCCTCGCGGACGCACCGGGGATTTCCCCCTCGAAACCGGCAACAAATCTCATGGCCGAACGTACCAACTCCATGACATCCCCGCTTGAGTAATCACCCGACACAAGCAGATAATTTCCCGTGCAACACCCCATCGGACCCCAATAGACTATACGGTCTTTCCATACGGCATCATTCCGCAGATAAGTGGCCACAAGATGCTCCATAGCGTGTAACGCTTTCGGGTCTATGGCAGCCTCCCTATTGGGACGCGTCATCCGGACATCAAACGTCGTTATCACATCCCCACACGGAGTCACATCGCGTCGCGAAACGTAGATTCCCGGCTCAAGACGTGTATGGTCGATAGTAAAACTTGCGATTTTCTTGAACTGCTCTCCCTCCTGTTTGGCGGCTGCCACACGCTTGCGCGGAACAAACTTCTTGGCTTGTCCCAGACGTCCGGAGCGCATATCCTCCATTTTATACTCTAAATAATTGTCTGCCATAGTGACACAATGTTGGTGTCACAAAGTTAGCAATTTTCCATCAATCGGCAAAACCACCGATATGAAGGGCCAGCACATAAGCACCGTCATCCTCGCGCAACATCACGTTGAGCGGATGCGATTCATGCTCTCCCTCGGCGTCGAAATATACCGGATTGACGACATTGCTGTCAGCGGCAAGTTCAAGACCCATATCCGCCAGTTCCTGTAACAGATTGCCGCAGAAACGTGCCTGATAACTATTGGCCCAATCCTGTTCACCCTCACCGTATCTGAAGATGAAGAAAAATGCCATATCCTCCAGCTGACCGTCATCATAACGAGCCATTGCAGACACCTCCGGACACATCCCGCTGAAATTGACACGATAGCCGTCGGCTGAGTCAAGCCAGCTTCCGTACTCATCCGCCTGCGGCATCATACCCGTGACAGAGTAGACCTTAGCCATACTTGCAGCCGAGTCGAGTTCACACTCCGCGACACCATACGCTTTGGTCAGTATATCCAATGCCTCCACATGTACCGGAGCGTTGGCCTCACCGTCTGATACCGCCACATTAAAGGCATCTGCCGTCAAAGACGACATAAACGCGGATATACTCTGACCGCGCATCAGACCCGGCACGGATATAACGGCGATGACAAACAGTAACTGTGTCAGCATTCTGTATGGGAGGCGATGATTATTCATATTATTCGGATGTGTCAATATTCTGATACTGTGTATCATCTAAACAATACCCTGCCGACAATAGTTTGAACCCGTCACAAAAAAACTCTCCGGATATGCATCACGCACATCCGGAGAGCCAATAGTATGATTTAAAAATTACTTATTGCCTTAGATTATCTGAAGCGACGGTTTCCCTGAAGGACTACCTTGCCGTTGTCCTCGGATTTACCTTTAGACTTCGCCTTGATGATATTGTATGCAATCGGGGCTGCACAGTAGAGTGAGCAGAATGTACCTACTATCACACCGAATATCATTGCGAATGTGAATGAACGGATAGTGTCACCGCCGAGGAAGAAGATACAGAGCAACACGAGCAGAGTCGAGAACGATGTCATAATCGTACGGGTAAGTGTCGTGTTGAGCGACTTGTTAAATGTCTTGTAACGGTCTTCCTTGGGATATAACTTCATCATCTCACGTACACGGTCGAATACTACCACCGTATCATTAATCTGATAACCGATTATGGTAAGGATTGCGGCTATGAACGACTGGTCAATCTCCATTGAGAAGGGGAAGAAGCCCCAGCATACGGAGTAGAAGCCGATGATGAGGAATGCTGTGAGAGCTACTGCACAGACAGCACCGACAGAGAACGCTATATTGCGGAAACGCAGCAGGATGTAGAGGAACATGCAGACCACTGCGATACCTACAGCCCAATATGCGTCACGGCGCATGTCGTCAGCCACACTCGGACCGACCTTCTGGATTGAGATGATACCGTGGCTTTCGTCGGCTACGGTGAATGAATCGGCGCTGAGTGTCACACCCTGAGCGTTGGTGAGTTCATTCTGAAGATTCTTATAGAGAATATCGGTGATTTCACCCTCTACGCCCTCTGACTCGTCGTCTATCTTGTAGTTGGTAGAGATACGGGCCTTGCTGGGGTCATCGATTGAGATAACATTGACTGAGATTGTCTTGTCGTCGGCTGCAGTCTGGAACGCATCGAGCAGTTTGGCCTCGACATCCTTGGGATTGACATCCTTCTCGAACTGCACCACATAGTTGCGGCCGCCGGAGAAGTCGATACCCTGATTCATGCCGCGGATGGCGAGTGAAGCGATGCTGATGACGATGAGCGCTACCCATACAGACGCAGCGACCTTGGTCTGACCGAGGAAGTTAATCTTCGTATTGTTAAACAGATTGCGTGACAATCCGGTAGCGAATGTCATGTTGGCGCAACGGCCGTTGCGGGTGATGATGTCGAACGCTATACGGGTCAGGAATACGGCAGTGAAGAATGAGCAGACCAGACCGATGATAAGGGTTGTCGCGAAGCCCTTGATGGGACCCGAACCGAATATCAGCAGGATGACACCTGTGATAACTGATGTGAGGTTGGAGTCGAAGATTGCGGAGAACGCGTTGCTGTAACCCTCGGAAATAGCCTGACGCAATTTCTTGCCGTTGGCCAACTCCTCCTTGGTACGCTCGAAGATAAGCACATTGGCGTCCACTGCCATACCGAGCGCGAGCACGATACCGGCGATACCGGAGAGTGTCAGCACTGCCTGAAGTGACGCAAGGATACCCAATGTGAAGTAGAGGTTCAGTATCAGACCGATGTTGGCTACAAGGCCGGGGATGACACCGTAGATGGCAATCATGAATACCATCAGCAGGATGATGGCGACGATAAACGAGAGGAAGCCCTGCTGGATTGCCTCGGCACCGAGTGACGGGCCTATCACATTGTTGCTGACGACCTTCACCTGAGCGGTCATCTTACCGCTCTTGAGAACGTTGGCGAGGTCATTGGCCTCTTCGGGAGTGAAGTTACCGGTGATTTCAGATGAGCCGCCGGTGATTTCGTTGTTTACGTTGGGATATGAATACACGCGGTTGTCAAGCACGATGGCGATGGGACGGCCGATGTTATTGCGGGTCAGTGTGGCCCATTCGCGTGCACCGCGGTCGTTCATGCGCATGTTCACGGTGTTGCCGCGCATGTTGTCATATTCGCTTGTGGCTGAAGTCACGACATCACCCTCCAGAGCTGCCTGACCTTTCAGAGCGATGAGCTGCCAGTAGGGGGTGGTGCGATACTCCTTGTCATTCTTCTTGATAGGATTGCCCTGAGCGTCGAGAACCGGCATATCCACAGCCTTCACCTCCCATACGGCGGAGAAGTCGCTGGGGAGCTTGCTCTTGGCCAGCGGTGAACTGAGGATTGAATCCACGAGCATCTGATTGGCCGGAGATACGAGACCGATAACAGGGCTGCCTTCACGCTGACGGCCACCGAGAAGCTCGATGACATTGAGATGGTTGATAGTGTCCTGAGCGGCATAAGCCTCGGCGAAGTTCATCAGGTCATTTACTATCTCATTATAGTTGTACACCTCAAAGAACTCAAGATTGGCTGAAGACTTCAGCAGGTCTGTCACACGCTCGGGTTCTTTCACACCGGGGAGCTCAAGCAGGATTTGACCGGTCTTGTCCTGAAGCTTCTGGATGTTGGGAGCAACGACACCGAACTGGTCGATACGCGTGCGGAAGATATTGAATGCGGCATCTACCTGAGACTCTACCTGCTCGCGCAGAGCGGTGGTCACATCTGCATTTGAGGATGAAGAGGTCAGCTTGCCGAGATACTCACCCTCACGTGTGAAGAGACCGGCCATAGTGCCGGGCTGGAAATTCTGAGCCACACGGTTGATGAAATCTTTGTCGGAAGCCTTTACACCGGCCTGTTCGGCCTTGGCGATGGCAGCGTTGATTTGAGCCAACTGCTGCGGACCGGCTGCATATTGACGCAGGATGTCGGGAACGGAAATCTCGAGAACGACGTTCATACCGCCTTTCAGGTCGAGACCCATACCTATCTCCATCTTGCGCACCTGGTTGTAGGTATAACCGAGATATACCTTCTCCTTGTCGATAGAATCGTTAAACTGTTTCAGATTCAGCTTGTACAAATCGTTGGTGACGTCTGTCGTACCTGCCATCTTAGCGGCATACTCATTCGCTTTCTTCTCATAATGCGAGGTCACAAATGAGAATGAAATGTAGAAGCCGCAAATCAGGATAAGAAGCACGGCTATCGTGCTGATAAATCCTTTGTTCTGCATGTTTTGTTAGTCGTTATGTATTATTTTTATTATTTTCTAATTGAGAGGAAGCATCATCCATAACGGAGGATACCTAAAAATTAACCCATCCGACTGAGGCAATCTCTCTGATAATCTTATCATTAAGACCACTTCAACCAAATACGTCGGCTAAGGGTTGAAATAAAAATCTATTAAAACCCTATATTTCAGCTTGCAAATATAGCTTATTTTTTTGACTTTTAAAACTATGTCATCATTTTTTTATTCACCGTTCGGACCTGTCCCACAAGATTTGCTGAAATCCGGAGCGTCAGAGCCCCCGCAGTTTCGATGAACTGCGACCGGGGGTACGACCGGGTAAATTCCGGCCACTTGAGCCTGATTGAGAGTTGCCGTAATAATCCTCCTCGTCCTCCTCATCCGACTCACTACGCTCCTTCTCGCCACGCTTCAGCGTCGGCTTGTTCTTAAGCAGAGCGGACGGCTTCTGAAGGTTCATCGGAGTATCAAGGATATTCCACCCCTCCTCTTTCTCCCAGTTCTGCTTTATATTCAACTGTTTGGGATAATAGAACACCTGCTCGGGCTGACGTTGCAGATGATAGTCGCCCGTATCGAAACGCCCGTTGCCGTTGTAGTCGAGATACAGGCGCATATAATACTTGCCGGGAACAAGGTTTTCAAATTTGGCGATACCACCCTCGAGCGTCACCCTACGCGATACGGCATCGTCATTCTGCAGTAATTCCACAAATGCCGGTGTCCCGTCAGGCACTCCCGACACCCTCACGGTCAGCGATGAATAATCATCCTTGGCACGCTGCCGCGCTGTGAACTCACGCGGAGCCGTATGAAGTCCGTATATGCTCTCCATTCCCAGACTGTCTATCCGCAACCGGTATTCCTTGCCGTATCCGAGTGGCACATCTATCTTATATCTTCGCGGATTGAGCGTATCGAGACGCTCCGGAAGCCCTTTGCCGACCTCAACCCACAGCGTATCCCGACGTTCCTCCAGATGAAACGCAGTACTGTCCATCCGCATCACCGGACTCTCCGTCTCTATGATTATCGGCTGACCGTACTCCAGTGTCGAACCGCTCTTCATGCTCACTTCCATAAAACGTACAGGAGTGGCGACCGTATCGGTTTCAGCCTCTTTATGTTTCTTTACATTCTTTTTAGGCGCGCGCGGACGGTTGGTAACAAACCGCAATGTGTCGCTCATGGTGATATAATTGTTCAGCGAGTCGAGCTTTTCGTAGTCCACCGATATACGCAGCGTGTCGGTCACTACCAGCGACTGTCGCGACAGCCACAGCGATATAGTGTCGTTGGTAGCGCTCCGCTCACATACGTTCCATCTCTCCATATCCGGAGCACCGACTACCGAAAAACGGGGCATCCTGATTCCGGGAGCACCCATCACGATATCAAGGCGAGTCGAGTCCACACGATTATAGGAGGATATGAACTGCTGCCGGCGGTCGGTCTTGAATGAACGCAGGAGTATATCGTTTGGCAGATACATCGCGCGAACACGCTTCACTACCGTGTCAAGTCTCTCCGTCTTGAGATTATAGATTGAATCAATGGCAACACCCTCTGTCACCGTCGGTGTTACCGTTACTTCATAGAATGCCATCTCCTCCTCGGGCGACGAATAGCGCAGATTTCCGTCCATATCATCAAGGGCATACACTCTGTACTCACCGGCTGAGAGTCCCTCAATCGAGAACCGGCCGCGGTCATCTGTCCGTGCCATACGGTCGAAGCGCAACGTCCGGAACGCAGAGTCCGCCATATTCCTGTGGACACCTACCAGCTTACGCTGCATCGGCTCAAGACGGTCAGCGCTCAACACCATTCCGGCTATGCGCAGCGTGTCGAGAGTCTCACCCGTTGAAAATGTATAAGAGAAATTCTCCAGCACGTTACCCTCGTTGTTATCCTCAATCGCGCTTCCGAAGGCTATCGTATAGGTGGTATTGGGCTGCAGGGAGGCCTGAAA
>CAMWRB010000038.1 GCA_947176545.1 uncultured Porphyromonadaceae bacterium | reverse complement strand
AAAATATATATATTTGTATTTGGTTTATTTAAAATATGTGCCCATGATTAAAAAACATTTTGTATTAGTTATTTTCTGTCTATTTTGTCAATTTGTAGTGGCTGCAAATATAATAACCACTATCAATTTTGATATCGATAATTACACATTTTTGTGTGACCAAGATGGAATGGTTAGAATAGTCAATGTCGAAGATAACATTTATGGAGAGAATAATGAGCCGGGACTCCCGTTTCGTATTGAGAGTGTTGCGATTCCATCAGGAACAGAGTTATCAGAGTTTACATTTTCAACTGCTACACCAAAATTAATAAGAGATAATGTAATAATTAGTCCTACTCCATCAGATATTACGACAGATGGGAAGGGGTATTATTCTGATGATAGCATGATTGTAAGTCATTATTCAGGTGTATACCCATCATCGAGTTGTATAAATTCCGGAACACTTAATATAGGTGGAGTTTGTATAGCTCAATTTCAATTATCTCCGTTTGTTTATGATAGCGATAAAAAACAATTGTTTTTTATTGATTCAATATCGATTGATATAAAATGCGATGAATGTATATGCGAAGATTCTAATAGTTCTGTTGCAACTCGCATGAGAGGTGTAATCAAATCAATGGTTACAAATCCTGAGGATGTAGATAATATTATATCTCAAATCCCTACGGCCACACATTATTTTAATGATAAAATAGAATATCTTATTATAACAAATCGTGAATTGGAACCTGCTTTTCACAATCTAATAAAGTGGAAGAGAGTTAAGGGGGTCTTTGCTGGTATCATAACCATAGACCAGATTGATGAAAGGTATGAGGGTATCAATATACAAGAAAAAATTAAAAATTGTCTTATTAATGCAACTTTAGAGTATGGATTGAAATATGTCGTGTTAGGAGGGGATGATTCAGTTGTTCCCACTAAAAATGCATATCTTTCTTATTATGAATATGACGAGTATAAGACCACAACTCCATGTGATAAGTTTTATGCCTGTTTGTATGGATATAATAATCGCTATGAAGACAGTCAGGATATTTTTGCCAAAAACTTAAATGTTAATTTTACAGAGTCAGTATATGTAAGCAGAATTCCTGTGCAAACCTTAGAACAGGCTAACAATTATGTCTTAAAATTATTGGATTATGAAAGTGGTCGTGATAGTAAAAGATTAGAAAAGTCGTTGATAACTGCTGGTGTCACAATTGCTAATATGTTTCATCCCACCACAAGTAGGAGTGATGTGGATTGTCTTGGGGATATTTTATATGATAAATATATAAATCCATATTGGAATGGAACTCGTATTCGCTTTTATGATACAGGCACTGACTTTCCCGGGGATTCTGCATATGATGTAAATACTGTAAATATGCAATCAGCATTAGCATCCAACAGCTTGATATTTTCAATGGGGACACATGGTTCTTACAATAATTGGGCTCTTGAAAATAAGGAAGTCTATTTTTCGGAGAATGCGCTATCACTTAATAATCAGACAGTGCCAATCATAATTACTGAGGCATGTGATACAAATGGTTTTGATAATGTTATTGACCCGTGTTTAAGTGAAGCATTTATAAGAAATCCCAATAATAGTGTAATTGCTTATATTGGTTCTTCACGAAGTGGGTGGGCTGTTAAAAGTTTAAATTATTTAGGTTGCTCTAAGGAATATGAAGGGACCTTTTATAAGTATTTATTCGGTAATGAGTTTAAGGATAAACATTTAGGCGAGATTTTCAGTGCTTCAAAACTTTATTGGCAAGGTCAGTGTAACAGATATAATCCTTATAGATGGTTGCAATTATCAATCAATTTAATGGGTGATTCTGAGATGCCGATTTACACTATGACCCCAAAAGAATTCAAAGATATAAATATTCATTTTAGCGATTCCAACATTCAAATTGATTGTGGAACAGATGATTGTAGAGTGTCTGTATTAAGTCTTAATGATAATGGTGAAACCTTTCATGACGTTTTGGAAAATGTGACCAATGCAAATTTTAGCAAAGTGCCCAAACCGGCAATTGTTTCTATAACAAAACAGAACTACATACCCTATGTGTATGTAATTGGTGATTCTAAGAGTGGAATCAGAAGTGGTGAAATTGAGTATTATATAGATGAAATTGTTTACAAAGATGAGATATTTGTTGATGTGGCACAATCTTGTGATAGCACTATCACACTTATGTCATGTAAATATGATAATAACAGTCGAAATTTATTATTAGAGTTTCCATATGATATTGAAGGTAACTATAACATAGAAATAAAAAATATATTTGGAAAAACCGTATATAAAAATAGTGTCAGCAGTGAGTCAATTACAGTTTGTACAGATACTTTCCAATCTGGAATTTATTTTGTGTCATTGAAAAAAGGAATGAGAATAGTAGAAACCCAAAAAATATTATTTAAGTAGAATCATGAAAGGATTAAATTCAATGAGTGGAAAACTCATATTAGTCATAATGTGTTGCCTCAGTTGTCTGCAGGGTAAAAGTGCTTTGGTCAATGCAGAGATTACAAAAGAGGTGAATATACCTGAACAGGAAAATACATACCGGCCTTTGTTTGTTGATGGTAAGGAATGGGTTGTTGTCCACGGATGGATTTTGTACGGTTGGGACATTAACCGTACGAAGTATGATGTCCATCAGGTGCTCAGGATTTCCGTAGCGGGAGATGAAGTTATTGATGGTATCAATTGTAAAAAGTTGAGGGTGAGAAGTGAATACAATAGTATGACACCGGAGTCCATGACAGGATTTGAAGGTTTTGTATGTTGTACTAAAGTTCCTTCAGATGAAGTGCACTATTATGTGTATGAGAAGGATAGAAAAATATATGTGTACCGTAATCCAGGACCTTACTACGATGAACCTGCTGCCGAGGATGATTTAATGTTTGGACCGGTTGTTAAATATGGTGAGCCGTATTTCGATTTATATATGGACCTCAATCATAGTGTTGGAGAAAAGATGACCTGTTGTACTCCGGAATCTCTGTTTTACAATCAAGTTGAAATAGTAGAAGATGAATATCAGGAGCACGGGGGAATGTCTTGCCGTACGCTAACATTTTCTGACGGTGGTCATTGGATAGAGGGAATTGGCTCGGACATACTCTTCAGTATGTATGACCCGTATGCGACAGGTCTGATTGACATACCTGTAAGTTACAGCGGAATGTTCAATTATCTGGTTTCATGTACTCAGGATAATAAAGTATTATATGACAACAGAGACTGGTGCAATCAGAAAGGCATGTATTTTGATGATTTCCTCAGTGGCATTATGTCAGCAGCCGGCGACAATGCTGTTAAAGACGCATCTTACTACAATATGTTCGGTCTGAAGGTCGACAATCCTAAGAAGGGTGGTATATATATACATCAGGGTAAGAAGATAATCTATTAACGGAACTGACTGAATACATGCCGGGGTGCGTCAGATAGATGACGCACCCCGGTATGTATTATTTAAACTATGTCTTGATTAGATGGGGGGATTTGCTTAGTCACGGTAGCCGGCCAGCATTCCCTGGAGGCGCTTGCGTGCGAAGAAGATGCGGCTCTTGACTGTGCCGAGGGGGAGAGACATCTTTTCGGCTATTTCGCTGTACTTGTAGCCGGTAACGTACATTGTGAACGGTATGCGATATTCGTCGGAGAAGCTCTGGATGGCTGCTGAAATCTCCTGAGCTGCAAATGAACCTTCGGGTGTGGACAGACCGGAATCCTGTGAGACGTTGAGATGGTAAAGGTCTTCGGTGGTATCGACTACTGTCGCGCTGCGCACCTGACGACGGTAATTGTTGATAAAGATGTTGCGCATGATGGTGAATACCCATCCCTTGAAATTGACGTTGTCAACATATTTTGTCTCGTTGTCGAGAGCCTTGAGGGTTGTGTCCTGCACCAGGTCAGCGGCGGCTTCGCGATTGGTGGTCAATTGATATGCGAAGTTAAGAAGATGTCCCTGAAGTCCTAAAAGTCGTTGTTTGAAAATTGTATCAGACATAGTTGTATAGTTTATAGTTGTTAGTATCAGTGTTTGTCTATATAACACCGGAAACGTGAAAAAGTATTGCTAATGTTGAAAAAATTTTTACAATTGACCGATATTCATTAATTTTGTGTCGATGAGTGGACGCATGAAGAAAATATGGTGGTGGATACGCCGCCGCTCCCACCTGCCGATGGTAATCATAGCTACGGTGGTAGTGATGGTGCTCGTGTTCAATGAGGATACGAGTGTGGAGCTTAATGCCAAATATCAACGGGAAATCAATGAGCTGAAGCGGGAAATAAGCCGTAATCTTGACTCGGCGGAGTATTACAAGAGCCGGCGTCTGGCCATAGAGCATGGTGAGGCTGACCTGGAGCACATCGCCCGTGAGCAATACCATATGCAGCGTCCGTCGGAGGATGTATTTCTGATTAAAGAGTAAAACTAACCATGTCAGATAAGAATATGGACCGCGAGAAGCGTCGCCGTCAGCTGGAGGGCATCTCTACTTTCGGTCTTATCATAATAGCAGTGGCGATGGTCGGCCCTTTCGCGTCGGG
The DNA here is from genome assembly GCA_947176545.1 of uncultured Porphyromonadaceae bacterium. Classification (GTDB taxonomy): domain Bacteria; phylum Bacteroidota; class Bacteroidia; order Bacteroidales; family Muribaculaceae; genus Lepagella. Next base: position 4,474 of record CAMWRB010000038.1, on the reverse strand, counting down.
CATCGGCAACATGACGGCTCTGAGTGTATATAAGTGGATATACGCCGCGGGGGCGCTCATCTATCTGTTGGCGCGTGTTGTCGGTGCTACCGACCGCAACGGAAGTCTGCGTCTGCGCCGGTTGCGCCGACTCGAATTCTGGGCGGGAATGGCTTTTGCCGTCGGAGCGTTTTTCTGGTTCTACAACGAGGCCCGGTTTTCTGCCATATGGTCGGCCGGACCGTTGGCTATACTTCAAAACACGGTCCTCTTCACTCTGGCCGGTGCCATGATACAGATTATTGCCTCATGGATGATAACCGCGCGTATCAGGAAAGAGCAGAAGACGGGTAACTGATTAAGGAGTATGGAGAGCGGATTTCTGGCCATAGATTGCGGTAACACCCGCCTGAAGACGACACTCTTTACCGGGGGTAGTCCGGCTGAGGTGTGCGCTTTCGGGTCGGCCGATGTCGAGGGATTGCTCACATATATGGAGCTGAACGGTGTGGAGGGAGCTGCAATGGTGTCGGTGGGACGTACGGATGTGCGTCTTGTAGAGACGGTGCGTCAGGGTGTCGCTGACAATTTCCTGCTGCTGACTCACAACACACCGCTGCCGATAAGCATTGGCTATGAGACTCCCGATACGCTGGGACTCGACCGGGTGGCTGCGGCCGCGGGTGCGAGGTGTGTGTGCAGACAGTGTGATTGTGTCATCGCCGATGCAGGGACAGCGCTGACCGTGGACTATCTGACGGCCGGCGGCGTCTACCGTGGAGGGACCATTTCACCGGGTGTGCGTATGCAGCTCAGCGCGCTCCACGAGGGAACTCATCTGCTGCCGCATATTACGGTCGCGGAGTGTGGTGAGTACTACAGGGAGATGGGATATGACCTGCGTCGCAACCGGTGTGCGCGCAATACGCGCTCGGCTATCATAGAGGGAGTGGTCGGTGGGGTCATTGACAGGCTGAGGTGTTCGGTCTCGGCCGGCGAGAAGTTGCTTGTCACCGGCGGTGACGGGGAATTATTGTGTAAGTTATTGAACGGGTGTGACGGCTTGTCATCCGGTGCGGTCATCTCCGCGCCGCATCTGATAGCTGTCGGACTCAAATATATATTCGATGAATATGAGAAAGTTATATAGAAGGAGTGTCGGTGTGTTGCTGACAGTCATGGCATTAGGGTTTACTCTGTGTGGATATGCCCAGAATGTCACAACCCCCTATTCGATGTATGGATACGGTGTGATAGGGGATAGGGCCACCTCGATGCAGCGTCAGATGGGGGGTGTGGGTATCGCCATGAATTCCGGCCGTCAAATCAATGCCATGAATCCGGCTTCGTACGCTTCAATCGACTCCCTGACATTCCTTTTTGACCTCGGTGCCGATGTCTCCATCTTATGGAGTAAGGAGGGGAAAACCCGCCACGGCAGTGTCGGGGGCGGTGTCGACTACATGACGCTGCAGTTCCCGATATGCAAATATATGGGTGGCTCGGCTGGTTTTATACCCTATTCGAGCGTCGGATACGCGTTCGGTAACAGCATCGAACACGGTACGGTGGAAAATCAAGGCTCGGGAGGTATCAACATGGCATATCTCGGTGTGTCGGGTCAATATGCCGGCGCAGCGCTGGGTGTCAATGTGTCATACAATTTCGGCAATATAGTCAATGATGTCTACAGCAATCCGTCGACTACGGGACGGACGCTGACCGAGCATGTGATGCAAATACGCGATTGGGATATCCAGATTGGTGCCCAATATACCGCCCGGCTCAACAACTACAACCGTATGACTGTCGGCGTGACATACTCTCCCAAGAAGTCGATGCACGGCTCGACATGGGTGACGCTTCAGGAGATGACGCTGGAGACCAAGCCTGACACGGTGAGCTATTCCAAGATGAGCGGCAAGTATGAGATGCCCAATACGTTCGGTGCCGGCGTGAGCTACAAGCATGAGCGCGCGTCGCGCTGGATGATAGAGTTTGACTATATATGCCAGCTGTGGAGCAAGGCCAAATACGAACCTCTCTACAATATCAACAATCCCAATCAGGTCGTGTTCCAGGGGATGCACTTCGTCGACCGCAGCCGCTTCGCGTTGGGTGGCGAATGGGTGCCAAAGGTGAGAGGGTCATATATGCAGCGTAACGCATACCGTATCGGTGCTTATTATTGCGATGACTATCTGCGGCTTCAGGGCAACCGGGTGCGCGAATATGGCGTGACAGCCGGTATCGGACTCAACGCCCCCTCGGACAAGACTATGATTAACATAGGTCTGGAGTGGAAACAGCGTCGTGCATTCCCCGATGCGCTTATCAGCGAGAACTATTTCAATATCACTGTCGGCGTTAATTTCAACGAGCTCTGGTTCTGGAAGCGTAAGATTAGATAAGGAGGAGACATAACATTGTCAGCCCATATTGACTACACGATTGACATATCATCATTTCATATATCTGATATCTCTGGGGGTTGCGCTCCTTTGCGGAGGGTGCCATGAGGAGACCAAGGTGAATGTGGCCTCAAAGCTGCATCCCGAAAAGATGCCGACCATGACCACGCACGACATCTCGACACTGATATCCGACTCGGGGGTGACCCAATACCGGATAGTCGCCCCCCTGTGGGAGGTGTATGACGAGGTCGAGGACCCGTACTGGAGATTTCCGGAGGGTCTGTACCTGCGCAAGTATGACCGCCGTTTCAATGTCATCGCTACAATAGCCGCTGACTCGGCACGCTATTTCAAGGACAGACGACTGTGGCGGCTCGACGGCCATGTCGAAATCACCAAGAAACCTAAAGACCTGTTTCTATCCCCGAGGGTATACTGGGACCAGTCGCGGGGACGAATATACAGCGATACGTTCATGCACATAGAGAATGAGACACATGTGCTCGAGGGACATGGGTTTGACAGCAATGAGAGCTTTACGCAATATCGTGTCATCAAACCCACCGGCATCTTTCCGGCAAAGAATCCCCGTAATGTCGAACCAAATCAGAATTAATGGCAACTACTACAGCAATCATAATAACGGTAATCGCCGTCATTTTCTCCGCAATCTTCTCCGGTACGGAAATAGCCTTCGTGCAGTCGAGCAAGGTCAAAATCGAGATTGACGCTACCCGCGGCGGACTTGTCGGACGTATCATCAAGCGTTTTACAAGCCATGAGGATATGTTTATCTCCACCCTGCTGATAGGCAACAATGTGGTGCTGGTCATCTACGGTATAACGCTCTCCATACTGATTAATCCGCGGCTGAAGATTTTATTTGGTGGCAACGAGGGCCTCGTACTGCTCTGCAATACACTTATATCCACACTTATAATATTGATATTCGGAGAGTTCCTCCCCAAAACGACGTTCCGTGTCAATCCCAATACGGTGATGCGTATCATGGCGTTGCCGCTCTATCTGATATACCTGTTGCTTTATCCGGTATCCATATTCGTTTCTACTATTTCCAAAGGATTGATGAGACTTTTCAAGATTAAGGAGAGCGGAAACGTAAATATGAGCCTGACGATGGAGCAGCTCGATGATTATATAGAGCAGTCTATCGAAAACCACTCGGCCCGACGTGAGATTAGCAATGAGGTCCGGATATTCCACAATGCTCTCGACTTCAAGGATACCACCATGTCCGAGTGTATGATACCGCGCAACGAGATTGTGGCCGTTTCATACGAACACACCACACGGCCTGAACTGGTCAAAAAGTTTATCGCTACGGGAATGTCCAAAATCGTGGTCTATAAGGAGGATATCGACGATATTGTAGGATATATACATGTGAGTGAGCTTTTTACTCCGGATAAGGATTGGCATGAGTGTCTGAAGGAGGTGATTTTCACTCCGGAGACCATGTTGGCCAACAAGATGATGCGTCGCATGATGGCCGAAAAGAAGAGCATCGTCATAGTGGTCGACGAATTTGGCGGTACTGCCGGACTCGCTACCCTCGAAGACCTGGTCGAAGAGATTTTCGGCGACTTCGAGGATGAACATGATAAACGCGGAGTGACAGCTGAGGAGGTGTCTCCCGGAGAATATCTGCTGAGCGGTCGACTCGAAATTGATGATATCAACGAGCGGTTTGACCTTGACCTCAAGGAGAGTGACGACTACGAGACGCTCGCCGGCTATCTGCTGGAAAATATCGGTGCTCTTCCCGAACTGAATACTGTCTACGAGATTCAGGGGCGTCGGTTTCGGGTAGTGAAGATGACGGCAACCAAGATAGAACTTGTCAATGTCCGCACGGCTTAGCCCCCGGCAATATCTGTCTCCCGTCATTAATAGTCGCCGCTTTACACCATCGGATGCGTGTCGTTCTGATAGCAAACAGTAGGAGAAAAATCAGAAAAATTTGGAAAAAATCAAATAATTTTAAAATTTTTTCAGAAAAAAGTTGCAAAGATAAAAATAATGTCTATCTTTGTAAACAAATCGTTGGGGATGTATCCCCT
>CAMWRB010000037.1 GCA_947176545.1 uncultured Porphyromonadaceae bacterium | reverse complement strand
CAATGAAAAAATCCTGATAGAGTTCGTCAAAGAAAACATCTTCTGCATTACGGCCTTTACCGTCAGAGTTACTTAGCATTTCTCGACAACCTTCCACTGAAAGATAAGTATAGAATTCTTTTAACCGAATTTGTTCATTATCATCAAATGGTTCTTTTACATAAGAATTGAAACTTGATGTTGCATCCAACGGTCTGTAAGGAGGGTCAAAATAGAAAAATGTATATCCATCAACATATTCAGCGGTTTGGGCAAAATCTCCATTAAGAATCTCTACTTTCTGCAAGAGTTCACTGTCCGCAATAATCAGCGATTCATCACATATCGTTGGATTAGAATATTTGCCGAACGGGACGTTAAAAACGCCCTTGGAGTTTTCACGATATAACCCGTTAAAGCAAGTTCGGTTTAGAAAAATCATATAGCCGGCTTCTTCAATGTCTGTAAGTGTTTTATGGTTAAAACGAGTACGGATATTTAGAAAGAGTTCTTTTTGCGCTTCAAAGTCACCGGCTACTCTGAATTTTTCTTGCAACTCAGACAATGTGTCAATCAAAGAATAGGGATTATCTCTAATAATAATGTAGGTCTTAATTAAATGGGGATTTATGTCGTTTATGATGGCCTTCTTAATGTTGGGATATTTCCTGAGCATGAAGAAAACCATTGCTCCGCCACCTACAAACGGTTCTATATATGTTATGTTTTTTTCTCGGCAAAAAGATTTCGGCAGGAACGAATCTATGGTTGGCAGCAACTGGGTTTTGCCACCGGCCCATTTAAGGAAGGGCTTTGCTTTAGTTCTTGAAATAGTCTGCATATTCATTTTAAACAAGCTGACAGCGCCTCAACTGCGGGATAGTAATCTGAGGTATGGTCTAATCCTTATGACGGTTTTGGAGCCGGTTTTATGGCTTCGATGCCATTTTACCTAATTTTTCAATGACCATTTGCTGATTATTCATGCCACTATATTACAAATATAGACAAAAATCCTGATATTTTTACACCGACTGCATAAAACGCAGTATTTATCTTTGTATCATGAGGAGATTCATAGGGTCTTTAGATGTAAAAAAATTTTTGTGGAATATTAAAATTTATTAAATTTGTCGTTACCAAATCTAATAACTATGTTAATACGCAGCAAATCCCCATTGCGCCTCGGACTGGCCGGTGGCGGTTCGGATATCTCTCCTTACAGCGACCAATATGGCGGTCTGGTGCTGAATGCTACAATCAACCTTTATACCTACTGCACCATAGAGGAACTTGACAGCGATGAGATAGTCATCAATTCATACGATGCGAATTGTTTCAAGAGCTATCCACTGTCGTCCGCTCTCGATATCGACGGTGATGCCGTGTTGATAAAGGGTGTCTACAACCGCATTGTCAAGGATTATGACATCACTCCGCGAGGTTTTAAGATTACGACATATAACGATGCGCCGGTAGGTTCCGGTCTGGGTACATCCTCAGCTATGGTGGTGTGTATACTCAAAGCCTTTATCGAATGGTTGTCACTACCGCTCGGTGACTACGAGACTTCGCGTCTGGCCTTTGAAATCGAACGACAGGACCTTATGCTGACAGGAGGTAAACAGGACCAATATGCAGCGGCGTTCGGCGGCTTCAATTTTATGGAGTTTCACAAGGACAATCTTGTGATAGTCAATCCGTTGAAAATCAAACGCTGGATTGTGGACGAGCTTGAGGCATCGCTCGTGCTGTACTTCACGGGTGCATCGCGCAGCAGTGCCCGCATTATCGACCAGCAGAAGAAGAATACAGTCGAGGGCAATCGTGATGCCATAGACGCCATGCACGAGATAAAGCAATCGGCCATAGATATGAAACATGCCCTGCTCAAAGGTGATATGCACGCGTTTGCCGATATTTTAGGCCGTGCGTGGGAGAATAAGAAGAAGATGGCCGACTCCATCACCAACCCGATGATACAGGAAGCCTTTGATGTGGCTTTGGCTGCGGGGGCGCTGTCAGGCAAGGTCAGCGGCGCGGGCGGTGGCGGTTTCATCATGTTTATGGTGGACCCGGTCAAGAAGCCCCTTGTCGTCGATGCGCTCAAACGGCTTCCCGGTTTTACGATGCCATTTCAATTTACCGAGGGTGGTGGCCACAGCTGGAAAATCTATGACACCGACCGTGTGTGAGAGTCCGGTCTGTGGAGTATTTCCATTTCAAATCCAGATATAACCTAACAATACTATAGACATGACTAATCTCGAAATAATCAAATCACAGATAGCCGAGAGTGCCGCTACCAAGGAGCGCATTCTTGCCGATGACTCCCTGATGGAGGCTATCCGCAAGGCAGCCGAAGTGTGTGTGACAGCTTACAGGAACGGCAAGAAGACCCTATTCGCGGGCAACGGCGGCAGTGCGGCCGACGCGCAGCATCTCGCCGGCGAATTTGTCAGCAAATTCTATTTCGACCGCCCGGGTCTCCCGTCAATCGCGCTCACTACGGACACCTCTATCCTCACTGCCATAGGCAATGACTACGGCTTCAACCGTCTTTTCGCCCGACAGGTACAGGCTCAGGGGAATGAGGGTGATGTGTTTATCGGAATATCCACCTCCGGCAATTCGCAGAATATCGTAGAAGCGCTTGAAGAGTGCCGGCGCAAGGGTATATTCACCATCGCGCTTACCGGTGCGCGCCCCTGCAAGATGGATGACTTTGACCTCGTCATAAAGGTGCCAAGCGAGTCCACTCCGCGTATACAGGAATGCCAGACCATGATAGGACACATAATCTGCTGTATTGTGGAACAGGAGATATTCGGTCAATATAATCCGCAGAAATGAAAGTTGTTATAATGGCCGGAGGCCGCGGGACGCGGATTTCGTCACTCTTCAGCGACATCCCCAAGCCCATGATACAAATCGACGGGCGCCCCGTGCTGGAGCATGAACTGGAGAGATTGCGCGAGCAGGGGTTTGATGACATCATCATCACCGTCTCCCATATGGGGGATGTAATCATGGATTATTTCGGTGACGGCTCGGGTATCTCGCCGGCCACTGGCAAGCCTTTCGGTGTCAGGATTGAGTATTACAACGAGGAGACACCATTGGGTAATACCGGTGCGCTGTTCAAGATGCGCGACAAGCTGACGGAAGACTTTCTGCTGCTTAACGCCGATGCCATGTTTGACATCGACTTCAACAAGTTTGTCGAATATCACCGCAGTCATGGCGGAGATGTGACACTCTTCACCCACCCGAACAGTCATCCCTACGACAGCGGACTGATAATAGCCGATGCCGACCATCGTGTAGAGCGTTGGCTGGCCAAGGAGGATGAACGCCCGGAATATTACGACAACCGCGTCAATGCCGGCCTGCATGTGCTGAGTCCGTCCGTGCTCGACAATTCCGGAATTGATGGCGAGAGCGTAGGTAAGCCCGGTGCAGACGGCAAGGTGCTTAAAGTGGACCTGGACCGTAATCTTCTCAAGCCTTTGGCCGGTACCGGACGGATGTACTGCTATGACAGTCCGGAATATGTCAAGGATATGGGGACTCCGGAGCGTTTCGAAGCTGTGAGTCGTGACCTGATAAACGGAGTGGTGAGCAGCCGTAACCTTTCGCGTCCGCAGAAGGCAATCTTTCTGGACCGCGACGGTACAATCAACGAGTATGTAGGCTTCCTGCGCGAACCTGAAGAACTGAGGCTTATAGATGGTGCCGCCGAGGCTATCCGTCTGATAAACGAATCCGGTTATCTCGCTGTCGTCATCACCAACCAGCCTGTCATAGCGCGTGGCGAAGTGAGTGTGGCCAAACTTGAGGAAATCCATCGCAGGATGGCCACCCTTTTGGGCCATGAGGGTGCTTATATCGATGCTCTCTATTACTGCCCGCACCATCCCGACAGCGGTTTCGAGGGTGAAGTGCGTGAACTCAAGATAGATTGCGCATGTCGCAAGCCGAAGCCGGGTCTTTTGCTCAGAGCCGCCGAAGATTATAATATTGACCTCTCCGCCTCATACATGATAGGCGACAGTGAGATAGATGTGGAGGCGGGAGAACGCGCCGGATGTACCTCAATCCTGATAGAGCGCAACAAGCCGTTCGCTCTGCTTGATGCGGTGCGTGATATAGTGGGATAATATCCGGCCTGACGTCGGCCTGTAAGTCGGAAAGGTATAGGATTGGCGTCGATTTATATGAGCAAATATCAGATATTAAACCAAAAAGCATAAATATCCGAATATTAATGCTATCTTTGTGACTGATTTCACTAAAATCTATATCGAATATGGGTAATGAAAATGCAGAACGCATTCAGACATCTATACTGTATCGTGCTGAACAAAAGTTGGTTGCGTGGTTGATAAAGCGTATGCCGGCATGGGTGACTTCCGATATGCTCAGCTATACCGGACTGGTTGCTGCAATAGGATATGCTTTCTTCTGCTGGATGGCCAACTTCAATCTCTATTATTTCTGGCTCTCATCACTGTGTCTGGTTCTCAACTGGTTCGGTGACAGTCTCGACGGGACTATGGCACGCTACCGCGGCACGGGCCGACCCAAGTACGGATTCTTTATAGACCATTCACTCGACGCACTGACGACATGCCTCTTCTGTATCGGTCTGGGTCTCTCCCCGATGATGCAACTCAGCATCTCACTCTTTATCATGGGTGGCTATCTCTGTCTGTCGATTTACACCTATCTTTCTACCATTATCATAGGTAAATTTCCTCTGACCTACGTAGGTATGGGTCCGACAGAGATGCGTCTGCTAATCATAGTCGTCTGCCTGATTTATACTTACCTGCCCTGCCGTAGCTACTCGTTCCCGGTATGCGGCGTGGAGTGGACATTCTTCGACCTGGCCGGAGCGTTGGTAGCTGCAATTCTATACCTCATTTATATCTGCAGCATGGCCCGTGACCTCAGGGCATTGGCCAAGATAGACCCCCCGAAGCCCTATCACAAGAATAAGGACTGAACGTATCCACCTAACCGACTTACATTTTGGAGCAAAACCCGATAGTCAAAGAGAGTCCGCAAGGCACAACAAAGCGTCAGCTCGAAAAATTCAAAGAGAAAATACTGCATAATGACGGTTTTTTCTACACGTTGTTGCGCTCCAGTGTCTCGTCGCAAATCTGCGGATGGATTGACACGCTGGTAGCTTTCTTAGCGTTCTCGCTCTGTCATCTGACCCCCTTCCTGTCTACGGCTATCGGTGCTTTCATCGGCGGAATACTCAACTGTATCATCAACTATAAATATACCTTTCATGCCAAGGGTGTCGAGTGGCGTATCGCCCTGTTCAAATATGTATTCGTATGGACAGGCTCGTTGCTCCTTAACAGTTTCGGCACGCAGATACTTTACTACTGGGTGCATGACTGGCACTGGCTGCAGGATACCGTCGGTATGGCCAAAGATGGTATCTTCCTTGCCGTAAGACTCTTTATAGCACTGATGGTGTCGCTATGCTGGAACTTCCTGCTGCAACGTAATTTCGTATTCAAGACCACTTGGATTGACAAATACATAGCCCGTTTCCTCGACACGTTAGGCATACATGAGATACACGTGCGCAAATAATTGTCAATGTCCTAATTTAATCAGCAACAATGCAAAGACACAAGAACGAGAAAGGTGAGGAGATACTCACCTTTGAACAATATCCGGGCGTTGAAGTGCGTCCTGACGTCCTCAATGTGGCCGACATAGCCGAATTGGTGCCGGCTACAGCCAAAGTCCCTCATCTGGTCAAGTGGCTTATGCATCTGTTGCAGATAGATGAGGTTAATCGTGTACACTCGGCATGGTGTGAGCAGCCCGGTCCCGACTTTGCCAAGCATCTGATGGTCGATGAGTATAATATAGACCTTCAGGTGGAGGGGATGGAGATATTGGAGCGTTTCAAGGAGGGTGCATTCATCACGGTCAGCAACCACCCTTTCGGCTCAATCGACGGTATAGCACTGATATATATAGTGACACGTGTGCGTCCGGAATATAAGGTTATGGTCAATATGATACTCAACCGTATATCAGCGATGCGCCCCAATTTTATCGCCGTTGACCAGTCTGCATCCTCCGACCCGGAGAAGCGTAAGGTGTCTGTTGCCGGTGTGCGCGAGGCCATCTCAATGCTAAAGGAGGGCAAGCCAGTAGGGTTCTTCCCGGCCGGAGCCATCGGTAAGACCGACCCGGAGGGTATAATCGTGGACCGCCCGTGGCAACCTACCGTACTTCAGATTATACAGAAAGCCAAAGTGCCGGTAATACCCATATATTTCCACGGCACCAACTCACGATTGTTCAATTATCTGGGACATCATTCGATACCGTTGCGTACGGCGTTGTTGGCACGTGAAATGTTCAAGAAGAAGAACCGCCCTATGAAGGTTACCATCGGCGAGCCGGTCAGCGTCGAGAAGCAGGCGGAATTCGGCCGCGATTATGAAGCCCTCGGTGCATATCTGCGTCAGCAGACCTACGACCTGTCGGGTCGGCATATCACTACCGTCTCCGACTGAGGCCGGATGGTCGAATCATTTATCTTGTCGGGATTATTTTATTAGCGGGGGTCGAGTGGCTCGTCCTCGGCATAATCACGCTCTGCGGGAGTCCCTATCACCTTGTCCCACATCATCGGCGAGAGGCCGTTCCCGGGACGTTTTACGGTAAGATTTTCTTCTGTCAGCAAGTCGCCTTGTGATATAGGACAAGCCGCGACGATACTTTTGCGCGCTACCGTGATATTGGGTCTCTCGCTCTCGGAGACACGTTTGTGTCCGTCGCCCAATGCTGTTTCGATGTTGCGTATGGCGGCAACCATAGCTTTCAGTTGGTCCGGTTCAAGGCTGGCCTTATGGTCCGGTCCCTCCATATTATGGTCGAGCGTGAAATGCTTCTCGATGACCTCAGCTCCGAGAGCCACGGCCGCTATCGGCACCTCGATGCCCTGTGTATGGTCCGAATATCCGGTGCGCACGTTCAGGCGGTCGTGTAGCTCGTTCATGGCACGCAGATTGACATCTGCGTAAGGTGTGGGATACTGGGTGTTGCAGTGCAGTACGGTTATATCTTCCCGCGTCAGCTCAGACTCGGAGGAATAGTCCGGATGTGAGCCGGTCAGTATGAGTATGGCGTCCTCGACCTCTTCAAGAGTGGACATGCCGCACGACAGGATGACCGGTAACCCCTTGGATGCGATTTTGCGCAGATACGGCAGGTTGGTTATCTCACCCGATGGAACTTTGAAGCAGTCCATACCGAGGTCGGCGAGCAGGTCTATGGAGACGAGGTCGAACGGTGTGGACAGAAATCTTATACCGACTCGGTCGCACTCCTCCTTCAGCAGAGCGTAGTCAGAGAGGGGGAGATGAATTTTGCGGCACATGTCGAGTTGTGATTCCTCCGCTCCGGTCGTCTCTTTCTGATATTCCGCCTTGGGAGCGAATCGGGATATGACCAGCTCCGGGACTGCCGTCTGAAACTTGACATAATCTGCACCGGCCTCTTTGGCGGCGTGTATGAGCCTGACGGCCGTATCGTAATCGCCGTTGTGATTGACACCGGCTTCGGCTATTATGGTAACCATCTTATCAGTTATTATTGGCGGGGATTAGGGTATGACGTATGTGGCGTATCTGCCAGAAGAGCATTGCGGCCGCTACAATCGACGATACGGCGTCCGAAATCGGGAATGCGGCCCATACTCCATCCAGACCGAAATGTGGCGGGAGAATGAACAGCAGGGGTATCATGAAGATTATTTGGCGTGTCAGCGACAGGAATACGGCTTTGCCGGCCATGCCGAGGGATTGGAAGAAGTTGGTGGCCACAACCTGAAATCCGACCATCCAGAATGTCACCGTAGTGATTCGGATACAGTTGATGGCACAGATTATCTGTTGCTCATCCTGCATGAAGAGTGAGGCGATAGGCCTCGGCAGGAAGTGGCCGACCAGGCTGCCGATGGTCGTGATGACCACTGACGAAACGGCCGCCAGTCCGAGGGTCTTGAAGAGACGGTCATACTTGCCCATACCGTAGTTGTAGCCTAAGATAGGCTGCATACCCTGACAGATACCGATGACGATGAATACGAATATGGTCACGTAGCGGTTGAAGACCACTACAGCCGCGATGGCGTTGTCGCCGCCGTATTTGAGCAGCGAGTTATTGACTATTGCATTGATGCCGGCACCCGCCACGTTGATGAGGAACGGTGCCATACCGATGTACAACACCGATTTGATGACATCCGCGCGCAGACGGAACGTGCCGCGCACGAAGTGGAGCGTGTTTTTTCGGTTGAAGAAGTGTGACATCACCCATATACATGTCACGAGCATGGATATGTCCGTGGCGATGGCGGCTCCGCGTATTCCCCATTTGAAGACGAAGAGGAACAAAGGTGCGAGAATGGCGTTGAGGACCGCACCTAATATGTTGGTGTACATGGCCTTGGAGGGGTAGCCCGAGGCGCGCATGACGTTGTTGTAGCTGAACGTCAGGTTGATGAGCACCATTCCCGGCATGACCCAGAGAATAAATTCGCGGGCATAGGGGAGTGTGGCGGCCGACGCGCCGAACATATACAGGATTTTGTCTATAAATATATAGAAGATAGTGATATAGCTCAGACCGATTATGACCGACAGCTGCACGCAGTTGCCGAGTATGACTTCGGCCCGATGCAGGTCTTTCTGGCCGAGCACGATAGATGTGCGTGTCGCGGCACCGGCTCCGATGAGCATACCGAGAGCGGACGACAGGTTCATGACCGGGAAAGTAACGGCAATACCGGCCACGACATTGGGGTCGTCGATAGCGTGACCGATGACAATCGAGTCGATGATATTATACAGTGCGGTGACGACAATACCGGTCACAGCCGGTATTGAATATTTGAGCAGGATGCGCCATATGGGCGCTGTCGCGAGCTCTTTAAGGCGGTCGGTTGACTCTTGTGGCATATCGCAAAGTTAATACTTTTTTTTGATATGCGCTCGTTTCGGTCGCGGAGGCGGGATAATTCGGGATAATTCGGGGGGATTCGGGTTTTTCGGGCTGAAGCCCTCACACACTTCCGAAA
>CAMWRB010000036.1 GCA_947176545.1 uncultured Porphyromonadaceae bacterium | reverse complement strand
CTGTCGAGTGAATTTATTACCCTGCCAATATCATCTACATTGCTATCCGTGTCAAAATGGGCATACATCACCCGAGCATTGACACCGGCATCTGTTCGGCCGGCACCGGTGATAGTGACTTCTTGCCTCATAACGACGGATAGGGCTTCCTCGATGCACTGTTGCACCGAATTAGCATTAGGTTGCCGCTGCCATCCGTGAAAGGGGGAGCCGTCATATGCAAGACGCAGAAAATACCTCATCAGTCGCGCTCAAGATATGTTATCCCATACAGACCGGAACGATATATATTGAGAAATTGACGTCCCTCTTCGTAAGATATCACACCCTCTTTGACTGACTTGGAAACGCGAGTCTCAAGATTGCGAACCAGTTTTTTGGGATTATATTCCACATAGTCCAATACATCGGCCACCGGTTCGCCATCGATAACCTGCTCGATGACATAGCCATCTTTCCCGGCTGTGATATGCACAGCGGCTGTATCACCGAAGAGATTATGCAAGTCACCGAGTATTTCCTGATATGCCCCGACAAGAAAGACGCCTATGTAATAATGCTCATTCTCCTTAAGATTATGAACGGGCAGGGAAGTGCTGACACCCTGGGGCGAGACAAAGTGTGCAATCTTACCATCAGAGTCGCACGTTACATCCTGAATAGTACATACATGCGACGGTTTTTCATCAAGACGCGCGATAGGCATTACAGGGAACATCTGGTCTATTGCCCAAGAGTCAGGCAAGGATTGAAAGAGGGAGAAATTGCAGAAATACTTCTCCGGCAACATCTTGGAAACTTTTTTTAGTTCTTCCGGCGGATGTTTCATTGATTTTGTAATGGAATTTACATCCCGCGCGACACTCCAGAAAAGTTTCTCAATCTTCGCTCTTGTAGAGAGGTCCAGAAGCCCGAGACTGAATAATTCGAGCGCTTCATCGCGGATTTGGAGCGCATCATGCCAATCTTCAAACACACGGGCCGGATTAATCTTCTCCCATATCTGGAATAATTCCTTAGCGAGTTCATGAGGTTCGTCTCCAAGCGTATCAGTTTCCTCGTTCCAGATGGGTAGTCCCGTAGTCTCAAGGACTTCAATGATAAGCACAGAGTGGTGGGCTGTCAGTGAACGTCCGCTCTCCGTGATTATGTTAGGATGAGGCAGCTCATTCTTTGCACAGACATCAACAAGCGCTGCGACGGAATCATTGACGTACTCCTGTATGGAATAATTCATCGAACTTTCACCCGAAGCAGAGCGGGTCCCGTCATAGTCTACACCCAGACCTCCTCCAATATCGACAAACTCGATACGGAAGCCCATTTTAGACAACTGGACATAAAACTGCATTGCCTCTCTGAGTGCATTTTTGATACGGCGAATCTTGGTGATTTGACTGCCTATATGGAAATGTATCAACTTCAAACAATCTACCATGTCATGTTCCTTAAGAAACTCCAGTGCCTCGAGCAATTCCGAGGAATTAAGTCCGAATTTGCTGACATCTCCGCCCGATTCCTCCCACTTGCCGGAACCGCTGGAGGTTAGTTTTATTCGGATACCCAGATTGGGCATGACATTGACTCTCTGAGCCACATCAAGTATCAATTTGAGCTCGTTAAGCTTCTCGACCACAATATATATCCTGCGGCCCATCTTCTGTGCAAGAAGAGCCAGCTCAACGTAATCCTCATCTTTGTAACCGTTACAGATAATGAGTGACTTGTCATTGGCATCGACTCCCAGCACTGCGTGCAATTCGGGCTTGGAACCTGCCTCAAGTCCGACATTATATTTGTTACCATGACTTACTATCTCTTCGACAACTTGCCGCATCTGGTTTACCTTGATGGGATATACGACATAGTTGGTGGCCTGATAGCCATATTCCTGGGCTGCTTTGTCAAAGCAATTGGATATCTTGCGTATCCTGTCATCCAAAATATCCGGGAAACGAAGTAATATCGGAGCCGAAACATCCCTTAGTTTCAGTTCATCCATCACCTCCTTGAGGTCAATCGGTGCCATACCGGCACGAGGGGTCACCTGTACGTGTCCGCGCTCATTGATTGAGAAGTATTTCAACCCCCATCCACCTATATTGTATATCTCGGCCGAGTCTTCAGTACGCCACTTTCTCATAATTTGATAATTTCTTAATTTTGTGTAGATTGTCTGCCCAACAACTCCATAACCGTAACATCGATTACGGCAACACGTCGCTGAATCTTAAACTTATCTTCATATTCTCTATACCTGAGATGTCCCTCCACATATAATTTGGAACCCTTTCTGACATATCGTTCGGCTATGCGCGCATTACTCCCCGTCAGCATCAGGGTGTGCCACTCGGTCACCTCGGCGTTTGACTCACCTCTACGCTCATTGGTTGCAAGCGATAATCTTGCAACAACAAAGTCTTTTTCGGGATACCGGATATCGGGGTCGCTCCCTACATTGCCGATTAATATTACCTTATTTATTGACATATCAATAGTTAATTGTCTTAAGTGTTAATCCCGTTTTTTCAAACAATCCGGACATGAGATTCATAATATGTACCGCTTCCGCCGCATTGCCTCGCATATACGCATCAGCTACACCCCTTATCCTTATGGTGTCGTTGTCTGGTTTTGATATGGTTAATATACATTTATTCGTACCTTCCACCTCATTGTAATCGACATCAAACGGCACCATAAATGTGAAATTATGGTCATCATATATTGAATCGTACAGCTTGAACAGCTCATCCAATGGAGTATCTCCGGGAATAGTAAATTCAACAGCCATGCCACGCTCCCTACCCGAATCATTATACTCAATCGGCAACATACCGGTGAAGCTGGACTGGGTCAGCGTCATATTATCCAATATCTCGCTGTGAATAACTTCCGATGCACTCAAACCGGGCATCAATGCTGAAGGCAACGACACCCTCAGAGAAACCTGATTCGGAACCATCAGATGACTTGCCAAAGGATACATTGAAATCATGGCCAGTGAAGAGACAGGATTGGGCAACAATGCCACTCTCGCTCCTCGCACCAACCCCTTACGGTTTATCTCTGAAAGACCGAAAAGGGGTGAAGACTCCAGCGCATCCGTTACAGCCTTACCGTTATCATATACAATCATCTTGAGTGCCGGATTTTCCGCCATCATCTGTCTCCACTCATACGGTGAATGAACCGGTTCTATGATAAAGACGATATCAAGATTGGCCGCATCAAAATTGGATGTGAAGAGCAGACGCCGCTCACCGATAAAGCCGTGGTGAACCGTAGCTACCGGTTTGCCGGCATTCTGAGGCGAATGTATAGAAATAATTTCTACATCAGGATGATTGACGAGTATTCTGAGCAACTCGGCTGCACGTGGCGTATGGCCACCGGTGATTCCTACTTTAATCATCTTATTCCTGACTTATCGAGCGGGAGAAAACGTTTTAACACTTCGATAGCTTCCTGACGCGACAATCCTTCTCGCAGAACTGCAAAAATAGTGTCCGTACCCGGTATTGTACCTAATATTTCCGGAGGATTACTCATATCTATATCATATGCCAGGCCGGAGGCATAGCCGTTGCGTGTCTTTATGACTGCAATATTTCCGGAAAATTCCAATGAGATAAAACCACTTTGATAGTTAGCGTTCGTTTCGAGTTGACCAACCGTAAGTAATTTATCTTTAAGAGAGTTACTATCCGGCAAGACATAAACGTATGTTCCCCGGTCGGTCGGCACTTTGGTAGTATGCAACATCTTGAGGTCGCGCGACAGGGTTGCCTGAGTGACATGGAAACCTCTCTCAGCCAACAATCTGACCAACTCCTCCTGACTGGGTATACAATTATTGCGGATAAGTTCGACAATCAATTCAACTCTCTTTTTCCTATTTTTCATATTGGTGATGATTCAATTTTTATCATATTCAGCCGGGTGTCTGACAAATCCTGCATCGACCCCGCCCGCATCTATCTCTCCTGAATTTTTAAGTTTTGAAATTTAATCGCCGTTTTTTCTCTTACGCAAAATATCCTGCAGCCTGGCTGCCTCTTCATATTTCTCTTCAGCAGCAAGCCGGGCGATCATCTCAGCAATCTCGGCATCGGAATAATAGGACATATTCTCCGGATTGGAATCATGCCCCGCGTCATTCTGAGCCACATCCTCTTTCTCGACTACGGAATTGGATTCTGTTCGGGGGAGAAAACCAGATTCCTCAAGCACCTCCGCGTCAGTATAAATGGGAGACCCGGTGCGTATAGCCAAGGCTATGGCATCGCTACTGCGTGCATCTATATGCCTGAGGTTGCCATCCTTATCCTGCATTACGAGGTCTGCGGCAAAGACACCGTTATCCAGCTTATGGATATCCACACAAAGCAATGTCAGCTCAAAGCTTTCCATAATAACCCTCAAGAGGTCATGAGTCAGCGGACGAGGAGTTTTTATATTCTGAAGCTTGCATTCTATTGACTGGGCTTCGGGATAACCGATTATGATAGGAATACGTCGGGCGCCATTGACCTCTTCAAGTATCAGGGCATAGACTCCCGACTCAATCTGATTATATGTTATTCCTATAAGCTTAAGTTCGTGTCTTTTTTTCATACTTCGTGGATTAAATTTTATCGGGTAATGTTATCATTCCCGAGCCTAAACACAGTTTGCAATCAGGAGAATATACTATTCCGAATTGTCCGGGTGCAATACCCTGCACATCCTTGTCCGAGACTATGTTATAGCCTCCATCCCCGGTTTCGGACATATATCCGGTCATAAATTCGGGGGAGTGGCGGTTCTTGAATGCCACCCGGAGGACACCCTCCTCCGGACGCATGGATTCAATATGACCATTGAAAGGATTGCCGGAAATCCATTGCATTTCCCGGAGCGGTAACACCCTGCCATACTGTTTGGGAGTGCTGTATCCGTTAGAGACGTAAATCACGTTATCCTTCACATTCTTACGCACCACATACCATGGTCCGCCTCCGAGTCCAAGCCCTTTACGCTGTCCTATTGTGTAAAACCAGAAGCCCTTATGTTCTCCGATTTTCTTTCCTGTTTCAAGCTCGATGACCGGACCCG
Source organism: uncultured Porphyromonadaceae bacterium (assembly GCA_947176545.1). Classification (GTDB taxonomy): domain Bacteria; phylum Bacteroidota; class Bacteroidia; order Bacteroidales; family Muribaculaceae; genus Lepagella. Next base: position 4,010 of record CAMWRB010000036.1, on the reverse strand, counting down.
GTCTTGTTCCCAAATGGCGTTCGATAAAATCGGCATAATTAATCTTGCCTAAGAAACAGATGCCCTGTGAGTCCTTACGCACTGCATTGGGCAGCTCACACCGCTGAGCGTATTCTCTAACCTCAGATTTGGGCATATCTCCCAAAGGAAACATGAGATGGTCCAATTGCTCGTAATTAATCTGTGCGAGAAAATCGGTCTGGTCCTTGACGGGGTCCGCCGCGGTGGCAAGAAACTTTCTGCCGTCTCTGACAACTATAGACGCATAGTGACCCGTAGCGACAGCATCATAATCTTTGCCCCAGCGCTGCTCGAAGAAACCGAACTTTATGAGTTTGTTGCACATCATATCGGGATGGGGAGTCAGACCTCGTCCTACGGTATCGAGTGTGTAGGCCATGACATGATTCCAGTACTCCTCGTGCAGGGATACTACCCTGAACGGTAAACCATACTTGCGCGCTATGAGAGTACATATCTCAATATCCTCATCTGCAGAACAATCACCCTCGCCATTATCCATCCCTATGCGAATATAGAACAGATGTAAGTCATGCCCCTGATTATAAAGCATATCGACTACTACCGCACTATCCACTCCGCCGGATACGAGGACTGCAATTCTCTTCCTGTCATTCATCTCTTAAACCTCCTCAAGTTCCTCTGCTTCATTTTTATCTTCGGTATGAATAAAATGAAGAGACAGGAAATAATCTACAGAAATCTTACCCGGGCCTACCAGCAGTATGAAAAAGTATATACCCAAAAACATTATCGGGAGATAACTTTGTGACTGCCATGACAATAAATAAGCAACCTTATCATGAAGCTGATAAATTTCCGCAACAATCATGGCTACAAAAGGAGGAATTGTCATAATACGGGTCAGAAATCCGAACATTATGAAGACCGAGCATATCATCTCGACAGATATCATTATTATCAGAGACGAGACAGGTGAAAGACCCAATACAGCTGGGAAACTGTCACAAATTGAATGAAACTCCAGTATCTGACGTACACCGAACTGAATAAGCATTATTCCGACAAATAGTCTAAGGAAGAGACGGCCCAAATTGGTATATGAATAACCGGAAGTCCGGATGTATATTTTCTTTAATATCTCCAACATACCATTCTTATTTTTTACGTGAAGAGGGCTTGCTCAACTCCTCTCTAATCACATTTACCGCTGTACTGACATCCATATTTTTGGCAATTATCTCACCCTTGGAATTAATAAGATAAAAGCACGGCATCTGCCTGACATCATACAGGTCGTCTATACCGTAACCGACTCCGACAGTCCAATTGGCGGGATATTCACCAAGCACCTCTAACATTTCCTCCTCCTCATCTGGTGCTACATCCGGCACTATAAACATCATACGGATAGTCTTATCCTCAATCTTATCCTGAATATCAGTTGCCATTTCAAGCTTCAGCTTGGCAAAAGTGCAGTCGTCACAATCGGGGTCACCAAACTCAATCAAGGTATATGGTGCATCAGCTTTGAAATCGCGGTAATGGCCATTTGCAAGCCGATACTTGTATATCGGGGCTTTGCGACCGGGCTGAGTATTCTGGAGGAGTTTGTATTGTCGCTGGTACCTCTCCTTTCGTATCGGAGTTATATTCTGTTCATTGATAACCGACTTCAGAAAAGGCAGGTAGACCTCATCAGACCATATACCGGCCCGGGGCCCGAACAAGGACTCTTCGGCAGCTTTGACAAACTGCATGGTCAGTGTCGGTTTACCTTTCAGGTTTTTCAGCAGGGCATTAACTGACTGCAATACACTCTGTCTGTCAGCAAACTGCATAGCAGTCGTGTATATCGTAAAGGCATGATTGAGTGCATTCTGGTCTACACTTCTGTCATTAGATAAATCCATTGCTCCCCAAAAATTTGTCACTAACCATGCGGAACGCTCGTCAAGATTTTCAATCTCTTCGGGAGCTGCCGGATACTCGAACAGCGGTTCAACCACGATTTGTGCATTTACGGTCGGAACAGACAGGCAAAACTGACCTGCCAAAATGACTGACAGAGCAATTATTCTATTATGAATACGATTTATCATGCTGTATTGATTATGTATCATTTATAATTTTGAGTGGGGGAGTGTCTTACGGATTAAAATTACTCCACACGATTTATGATGACAGGCATTTGAATATCCATTTCGGGAGAAGATGTTTCGGTACTTGAATCATCGGAAGAACTGTCCGTACCCATCAGCTCGTCTTCTCCTGTCGATATACCGGAATTGTTATCCAACAAAGGTCTAACCATTTCAGCCCAACGTTTGTATCCGGCGCCGGATAGATGAAGACCATCGGTGGTATATGCCCTGCTCAACTTACCCTCTTCGTCTGCAAATGCAGGCCATAAATCCACATACTCCGCTCCATGACGTTCGGCAATGGACGGCAGCAGCTCATTGACACGAGGCACCACCTTTTCCCGGCCTAACAGGTTCTTATACCTTTTGAAATCGTTGTTGATAGGCAGAAGACTCTGTATATACAGCTGAGTACCGGGTGACTGGGTCCGTATCTCCTCAACCAACGTCTCATACATTGCTGCAATCTTTTCGGGTGAGTGGGCATGGGAAACATCATTAATACCTATCAACAGAAAAATTTTGGACGGATGTCCGGATGTGACTTGAGAGAGACGTTTTCTTACTCCGTTTATGACATCACCAACAATACCTCTATTCTTGACGTCCTCACGGCCAAAGAGCTCCTGAAACTCTCCACCATCCGTAATACTGTTGCCGAGGAATACGATATCTCCCGGCTGAACGGGGAGTCTCTCAAATAGACTGACACGCTGGTGCCAATAATCATTCTGACCATATGCCTGCGATGATAAGCCAATGGATAATGCACTTATACTCAAAAGACTCAGACCGACTATGGATAGTTTTGTACTCATATTTCAAATAGAATTGGCTGCTGAAAACTCAAACTTCTACACGCGGAAATTGGAATGAAATGCTATCAGACCTTCCATCGGTGTACGGGAAATCTTGGAGACCTTATATCCCTGTCTCTCGATAGCATCGGAGAGAATATTCTCGAAATAATATGCTATGGAACCGGTAAACGCTATCGGTAGAGAATGCGCACCGGGATACATGGCGATATTTCGTTTGATGAAACGGGTAAATTCCTCAAGAACTAACGAATAAATGTAAGGATTCCACAGATGCTCGCTAAGAAACGGTACAAGAGAAGCCATATATTTGTTCGGCTTAGGACCTCTGTATACATTCTCAAGAATATCGTTCAGAGTAATATTATACCGTTGCTTGAAGCTGTTCTTGATAGCCTCCGGGAGATGTCCTTTGAACGCATCAGAGATTAATCTGCGACCCAGAGAAGCGCCACTTCCTTCATCCCCGAGCACGTATCCGAGAGAGGGTACATTCTTTTCGATTTGATTACCATCATACAGACAGGAGTTTGAACCGGTTCCGAGAATACAGGCAATACCGCGCTCACGTCCGAAAAGTGACCTTGCCGCACCGAGCAAATCACTTGAAACATTAATCGTACCCGGTTGCCAAACCTCCTGAAGAACGGATTGAATTTTGTCGCATACGGATTGAGTGGCGCATCCGGCACCGTAATAATGCACTTCATTGACCGATTCTTGTTGGCCAAGAAGCTCTTTTACGGCGGCAAAATGTGCATTCGCCTCCGCTTCAGTAATCAACAACGCATTCAGTCCGTCGCTTGTCGTACGGTTCAATACCTTGCCCGTGTCAGACATGAGTATCCATTCCACTTTACTTGAACCGGCGTCGGCTATAATCTTATTTCTCATCGAGCACTTATTCTGATTGTTTATTTCAAAGACTTACCCAAAAACAATCGACTTTCAGGCACAATCCCTAATCTATTACAAAAATAACAAATACGCACGATTTATACAAATTTTATTCATTATAAAATTATCCCCAGCCCACATAAAAATGAACTGAGGATTATTATTATTG
>CAMWRB010000035.1 GCA_947176545.1 uncultured Porphyromonadaceae bacterium | reverse complement strand
TGTGTATAAGATACATTATGAGGGGTGGGTCACGGGCGATGACCACCCGCTGATGAGCAATGAACTCTTCAAGCATAAGGTTTTCCCCCTGCTGGATGCCGGCGAGAAGGTTTGCTTCGTGCTGATAGATAATTTCCGTCTGGACCAATGGCGTATCGTACAGCCGTTGCTTACGGAATATTTCAACGTGGAGGAAGACCTCTACACGACCATCCTGCCGACCTCCACACAGTATGCCCGCAATGCCATCTTCGCCGGACTGATGCCCCAGAAGATAGCGTCGATGTACCCTCAGTACTGGGTCGAGGAGGATGAGGACGAGGGTCTGAACGTACACGAGAGCGAGTTAATCCGCACTCAGCTCGAACGCTATCGCCGCAAGGATAAGTTCTCCTACACCAAGATTAACGATTCGCAGGGGGGAGAGAAGTTCATACGTCAGCTGCCGCACCTCAAGGACACTCAGCTCAGTGTGCTGGTGCTCAACTTTATCGACATGCTGTCACACGCGCGTACGGAGTCGAAGATGATACGTGAACTGGCCAACAATGATGCCGCTTACCGTTCACTGACCGAATCATGGTTTCGCCATTCATCGGCCGTCGACATCTTCCGGACTCTGGCCGAAAAGGGCTACAAGGTCATCGTCACCACCGACCACGGCACCATACGCGTCGACAATCCCATCAAGGTAGTCGGCGACCGCAATACCAATACCAACCTGCGCTACAAGGTCGGCAAAAACCTCAACTACAATCAGAAGCAGGTGTACGAGATTAAAAATCCGAAGCGTTTCGGACTGCCGTCGCCCAATCTGTCGAGCACATATATCTTCGCCTGCAACGAGGATTTCTTCTCCTATCCTAACAACTACAACTATTACGTCCAATACTACACGGGTACATTTCAGCACGGCGGCATATCGCTTCAGGAGATGATAGTGCCCATTGTCACACTTTCACCCAAATGAAGTCATCAGTCCATAATTTAATGCCGGTACTCCTCCTCATAGGGTTGAGCATGATGTTTTTCCCCCTCCGGTCGCAGACCGGGTCGGAGCGTCGGGAGGTGTTGCGTCGCATTTCCGCTCAGGCGGAAGCCGGTGATGCGGAGAGCCAGTATCAGATGTACACAGTCTATAACCGTGGCTACGACAGCATTGCGGCAGACAGCGTATCGGCATTACGCATGCTCCGTCTGGCGGCCCAGAGTGGACACAAGGAGGCTCAGAATATGCTGGGCTACCGTCTGTACAAGGGGGATGGTGTGGAGCGTGATATAGAGGAGGGACTCTCGTGGCTTGAACAGGCAGCCATCGCCGGACATCTGAAGGCGGCCGGCAATCTCGGTTATCTCCTCATATACGGCGAGGGGGTGGTGCACGATTATGAGAATGCCGCCTTCTGGCTGCAGCGCGCAGCCGACGGTGAAATCGCGACGGCACAGAGTATGCTCGGTGACCTGTATCGTGACGGAACCGGAGTGGAGCGGGACAGGAATATGGCGGACTCGCTGTACAGGCAGTCGTTGCAGAACGGGCTCACGGATTCGGCCTACAAACTCTATGACCTCAACACGGAGGCATGGAGTGTAGCCGACCCCTCGACCTTGGTCAGGGAGGGACTTGAGTTCTATAAATCGGGAGCGCCGGAGGTGGGTGTGAAACTCTTCGAGATGGCAGCCACGAAAAATGACAGCCATGCGATGGCCTTGTTGGGTGACGCCTACACGCGTGGTCTCGGTGTCGGCTACAGTCATCAGCATGCGCTCGACTGGTATGCCCGCTCGGCAGCAGCCGGCTATGCTCCGGCGATGTTTATCATCGGGGAACTGCTCGAGATACTGCCGGACTCTCTCGATACCCTCTCGGACGATGTACGGGCATTATATACGAACTTGCCTCACGATGCCGGCTCATGGTTTGAGCGCGCGTCGGCCGACGGTATCAGCGATGCCGAAACAGCCAACCGGCGACTTCTCAACTTTTAGACCAAATGTCAATCAAACAAATTCAGAGTTGATGGAAATCCTGAATTATCCCTTTTTTCAGAACGCACTGCTCGGTGTATTGATAATCTCGATAGCATCGGCTATGATAGGTACGTATATAGTGACGCGCCGGATGGTGTTCATATCCGGCGGCATCACTCATGCCTGTTTCGGTGGTCTGGGACTCGGTTATTACTTAGGTGTTTCTCCTATGCTTATGGCCTCGGCATTTGCCGTAGCCGGCTCATTGGGAGTGGAGGCCATCTCACGTCGCGGTGCGCGTCGTGACTCCGCCATCGCGGTCATATGGGCATTGGGTATGGCATTAGGTATCCTCTTCATCTCCCTGACAGAGGGCTACGTTCCCGAGCTGACCACCTTCCTGTTTGGCAATGTGCTGACCATCACCCGTTTCGATTTGTGGATATACGGAGGCTTCACATTGCTCCTGGGCCTGTTCTACGCCATCTTCTACCGCCTGATATACATTATCTCATTCGACCGGGACTTCGCCTCCACACGTCGCCTGCCTGTCGGGTTTATCAATACCGTGATGACCATATTTGTAGCATTGGCTATAGTGCTGACTATCCGCATGATAGGCATCATGCTGCTCATTTCGCTCATTTCGTTGCCTCAGATGGTGGCCGAACGTTTCACCTACCGTTACCGTCCGTTGCTGCTGATGAGCGGTGTCATCTCGCTGACGGGGTGTGTCGGCGGCCTTTGGCTTGCGTACCTGCTCAACGTGCCCGCCTCGGCAACCATCGTTCTGCTGCTCGTGACGTTGTATGCCGCGGTGTCAGTTCTCTCTCCGCGACATCTGCATCGCTCAAAGAGGGGGGAGACGACGCTTGGGATACAATGAGCCGGCCGGCGATGTCAGTGCGGGTGTGAGCGCTGCGGTCAGTGCCTCGACAGCTGTTGTCACGGCATTCTCTGACGCCTGATTGTAAGGCCATCCTATCATTTCTCCCCATGAGCGGGCAATTGTGGCTACAATGACGCCGGTGAGCAATCGCTTGACGGCGCGTTCGGAGAGTCCGGCCGGAGGGGTCAGACAATAGAAGATATATCCGGTCGAATCGATGTCAAACTCGATGAGTCCGGCGAGCGGTGAGAGGATACGGGCCACCTGCGTGTCCGAAATAAGCGCCTGCAGCGCGGAGTCATCGTCGAGAGCGGCAACCTTGCGTATGTAATCGTCGGAGGGTTCGCGACGCACATCGGCGATATGCGACATCAGCAGTATCAGCTCCTTGCGGACAGCCGCCCGCGTAATCTTGATTTCCGTCATATTCTTTTTATGACAAAAGTATACACCCGGCCTCACCGTCCCGCCATAAAAATTTATAAATCTTATATATCTAATAAATCTTATAACACCAACCATATGAAGGACCAGACAGTATTGTTTCACAGCACGGTATTCGGACCGATACATTCGCGCCGCCTCGGTGTGTCATTAGGCATCAATCTTCTGCCTGATGACGGTAAAATCTGCAGCTTCGACTGTGTATATTGCGAGGCGGGATATAACTCTCAGGGGAGCGGCACGACGGGGTTGCCGACCACGGAACGCGTGGCACATGACCTGGAGGCGAAACTGCAGGCTATGAAGGCTGCGGGTGAGACCCTGGATGTCATCACATTCTCGGGCAACGGCGAGCCGACACTGCACCCGGAATTTCCGGCTGTCATAGAGATAGTCAACGGACTGCGCGACAAGTACTATCCGGAGGCCAAGACATCGGTATTGACCAACTCGACACGTATCTTCGACCCGAAGGTGGCCGAGGCTCTGAAGCTTGTGGATAATAACATCCTCAAACTTGACTCGGCGATAGAGTCCACGATGCGACTGATAGACCAGCCGGCATCGCGGGAGTTTACGGTCGAACGACTTGTAGAGGCTCTCAAACAGTTTGAGGGTAGCGGCATCATCCAGACGATGATGCTGCGCGGCGAGCACGACGGAAAGCCGATTGACAACACGACCGATGAGGAAATCGAGGCACTGATATCGGCATATAAGGCTATAAAGCCCCGTAGCGTCATGATATATTCTCTGGACCGTTCGACACCGGAGGAGCGTCTGGTTAAGGTGGAGAAGGATGAATTGGAGCGGATTGCCGACCGCATCCGCACCGCCGGCATCAACGTGACCGTTTAAGCCCGGACAACCGGACGGCATAAGAACCTCATGGACCTGATAGACACTAAAAAACAGTTGCAATGATTATACCTGAATATCTTCACCCCGGAGACAAGGTGGCTATTATATCGCCGGCCACCGAGATTAAGGAGGAGTATATAGACGGCGCGGAGGCCTATCTGTCGGCCCGCGGCTATAATGCTGTCGTCATGCCCCACGCGCGGGGTCCGCGTCACGGCACGTACGCAGCCTCGGACGCGGAGCGTCTCGCAGACCTGTACGCCGCGCTGACCGACCCGGATGTGCGCCTGATATTCTGCGCGCGCGGCGGCTACGGTTGTGTCCATCTGCTCCGGCATATTCCGGTGTCGCTCATATCGGCCAACCCCAAATGGCTGGCCGGCTTCTCGGACATATCGGCTCTGCACGCCCTCTGGCAACGTGCCGGGGTCGTTTCGCTGCATTGCTCCATGGCCAAACAACTGACCCTATACCCCGACTCGGCAGTGACCGAGTCGACGATGGGCATCCTCGAAGGAAGTCTATGCACGGCTGAGAATCCGTATCACGTCGGACGGCTGACGTTCACTCCCGCTCCCGACGGCGCGCTGCCTCTGTCTGCCGGCGGCAATTTAGCGGTGCTCAACGGTCTGGCGGCAACTGAATATGATATACTTTCTCCCGACCGGCTGAAAGACCGGGTGCTGTTTCTGGAGGATGTGGGGGAGAAGATATATCAGGTGGAGCGTATGCTGACCCGTCTCTATCTCAGCGGCGCTCTCTCGTCGGCCCGGGGATTGGTCTTCGGACAATTTACCGATTATTCGGGCGACCGCAACTATTCTGATATGGAACAGATGATAGAGTCGCGACTTGCCGAGTGGCAGGTCACGACTCCATACATCACCGGGGCGCCGTTCGGACATACTGACGGGAATATGCCTCTGCCGTTGGGGGTCGGGGTTGCCGGTTTAGCTGCGGATTAGAGTGAGGAGTTTCAGCAGGCATTCGCGGATGAAAGCGTTGTAGGTCTGCAACAGGTCCTGCAGGCTCACCAATGCCTGACGCATCTGCGAGTCGTACAGAGTGCCGCTCGTGTTGCTGCTCTCCAGTCGCCCCTGCAGTGCGGAATTGACACCGCTGACATCCTCGAACATCTTCAGCTGTATGTTGAGCAGGTCGGTAATGCCGCTTTGCGCAGTGCCGCCGCTGACCTGCTGAGGAACTTGCGCGGTACCCTTCGAGCGGTATAATATCACTCCGTTGAACTTGCTCCACTCATCGACAAGTTCGTTGATGTCGGCCCCGGGCGGGACAGCCTCCTGCGGAAAGAGCAACACACCTTTGGCTGACGAGCGTAAGGCCCAATCGTAAAGTGTGATAAGACGGTTGGTAAAACGTTGCTGGTCTATCACATCATCGACAAATGAGTGTATCTCACCGTCGATAAAGGGATATGCCCTCCATACATAGGGATGACCGGAGTCGCGGAATGGTGAGTCGCCCTCGGCGAGAACCTCACCGGAGGGTGTGAGGAATGAATATCTCCACACCTTGTCACAGAACCATGTCGCATTAAGCTTCTTTCGTTGCTTAGCCGGCAGGGCTTCAAATTCGTCGGCTTCCATCTTACAGAGAGTGCCCCGCTCCGTGTCGTGTATATGGTATCGGGGTACCGTGTCAAGGTGCCAGGCCTCATATACACGGCAGAGGTTATTGCCGGCATACCTGCCCCCGGCAGTCGGCCGGCTGTATATCGCGGCAAGACGCCTTACATCCTCACCGGAGCGGGCGAAAACGGAGCAAATCGTTCCGAAATCGACATCATGTATCTCCCCGATGAGGGTTGTATCCCATCCGCGGAAATCGCGTGAGGCGGAGTCGAAGAAGAAGGTGTCGGGCGAGACATAGTCAGCGCGTACCAATCCGGCCGCAGACCGTCCGGAAAGTGAAGGGAGCGTGATGTTGGCGGTCAGACGCTGTATGGCCATGCCGGAGATGAGAAACTCCTCCATAGTGCGTGCGAATACCTCTTCGAGCCTGTTGGCGTCAGCGAGGTCTGTGAGCCGACGGTATGCCGTCACCTCCTCGTCGGAGTCCGGGTCGAGTCCGAGTGCCGCCGGGTCGGGAAAGGTGTAATTGTTTCTGAAAACGCCGAGCACACTACGCACGAGCTTGCGTATCAGGTTGTTTTTGAGCGGTACGGAGCCTTGTGCGCGGATATAGTCAGCTTCGCGCATATCCGCTCCGTCGACATTGACAGTGTCATCCCATTGACGGCCGTAGGCGTAACGTTTGGCGCGGTCGCGCATGTTGCGGAAGTCTGTCAGAGAGAGGTAACATTCTTGGATTCTTGTCAGCATGATTGTTGGGGGTTATAGTTGGGGTAAGGGTCGGACTGGTCTGATTGGTCGGATGGGTCGGACGGGTCGGACTTGTCAGACTTATCTGAAAGGTTAGAAGAGTGTTGATTCGGTCGCGGGACGGCTGCGGTGACGACGGTAGGGCAGGTCGGGGAGCGAGCCGGGGATGCGGGAGCCGCGCGGTGGTGACACCGGCGGGGGGAGCGGCATCTCGTATCGGGAGACGAACAGTCCTATGGCGCGTGTCATCAGCATATCGTCGTGTGCGCCGAGGATAGCCCCGTAACTGCCGTCGGCCCGACGTTCGTAGGTGGTGAGTTCGTCGAGAGCGGCTTCGTCACGCTCTATATACAGCTCCTCACGGACCATCTTGACAAGGTTGGAGATAATTGCCGGTTTGGTGCTGATATTGGTGTGAAAACCGAGTCGTGAGGGTCGTCCTTCACGTATCTCGTCACCATTGGCCGCGCGTTCATACAGATTGGGATACTCCTCGCGCAACATCCGTAGTATAAAAGGCGCCTGGTCGCCCTCGACCCATCGCTGCCTGTCACGGCTCTCCATCGTATTGCTCTCGATGACCAGCAGCGCGTTCTCATACCACGCAGCGATACGCGCGGCGTTCCATGCCAGGAGGTCAATGTCGCAATGACCGCGCCATTGTGCGGCAATCTCCGGGAGTCCGCCGACAGACATATTGCGCCGGTCGATGACCGTAATGACACTCCAGTCGGCCTTGACGGAACGACCGCCGACATCAACGACGGTGAGAAATCTGTCGGGTAGATAATCAGCCGGTCCGCCGGCTCCGGCCGGTCGCGTCCAGACTTTCAGACCACCCTGAGTGTCGGCTACAAACCGCACATTGTCGAGACATCCGGGCACACCGTCGGGCATATCGGAGACCACCCGACCGACACATTCGGGCGTCACGCAGTGATGTCGCATATTTTCTATGGCGTTTCGGTCGAAAACACGTGCTCCGCTGTGTGCGAATGCCTCGACATCGTCCGTAGGATATTCGGCGGCCATCTGAGCCTGGTCGGAATATTTGGAGCGTTCCTGCAGATACCACGCAATCGCTTCGAGAGTGACACCACGCTCATAGAGCGACCAGAGATAGCGTCCTGAAGGTCGCCGGGAGGTGTCGGCGTCACTGTCGCGTCCGGCTTCGAGAGTATGCAGCAAATTTTCTTTCTCAGCGTCGGTGAGAGACAAGCGATAGGCTTCAATCTCATACCAGGGGATAAACAGGGAGGTAAATTGTGACTCTCCGCGCGAGGCCGCCAGATATTCGCGATGAAAGAATGAGCCGGTGCCGTTGGCCGTACTCTCCATGACAATCATGGTGAGTGGTTGGAGCAACACTCCGCTGCATGCCGAACGGACTATATCCTCCGGACATTTGCCCTGCGTCTTCTTCCAAATTCCGACCTCAGAGAGATGGACGAGGTTGTAATCACCACCGCGACATGAGTCGGGACGTTCGGCCGAGCCTATTTTCACCTTACAGTTTCGTGCCGGTATACGCATGGCGAGTCCTGAACGTCCGGCACTTTTCGTCTTTGCTCCCGAAGGAAGGACCTCCCCCGGTGCTGCCAACATATCAGCGGGATAAGCTTCAATCATACGGTCAAACATATCCTTGATTTCGTCGCTGCCTGCTCCCTGATGAGCTATGATAAGGGAGTTGAGACCCTTGGCATGGAGCAGTTGAAGCCACGCCATATACAGCTGTGTGCAGGTAGAGCCACCCCATTGACGCGCTTTCAGGAGCACAAGGCGGATTGGCTTGCCGGCGGTGCGCATTGACTCGAAGACCTCGACGAGACGCCGCTGCGGATAATTCAGTACAAAGGGTATATCCTCACCCCCGCCCTTACGCTTTATGCGTACCAGGGTTGCTGCCCAATAGGTGAAATCATGCAGACACCTCAGTCTGAAATAACAGTCGGCGACCTCTCCGGGGCTAAGTGCCAGCGCCCGGGCCGTATGATGTATCGAGCCGGTGACGGCAAGCGACTGTATCAGCGGCTCGTCGCGCATACTCTCCGGGAGCATCTGCGTAGGAAATATAAACTCGGCATACCGGCAGGAGTCAGGTATACCACCGATAGATAACGGAAATCGACGCCCCGGGGCGTCCGTTCCTCTTAATGCATCAAACACGTTTTATTTAGTGATTAGTTATTAGTGACAGGTTTTGTTCTCGTAGAGGTAGGTGCGGACGGTGCGGGGGGTGAGATAGAATGAGGGTGCGGGGTCATTGACGGCGAGATATATGGCGTCGGTTAGGGTGGCGGCCTCCCCTTCGGAGAGATAGCTGAGCGCGATAGACTCAATCCGCTCGAACATGGAGCGTCTCAGGGCCGAACGAAGCAACCACTTGCCATACGTCAGATGATGCTTTATAATAAGGACAGCACGCTCTTCAGAGACATAAAATCGTGGCGCGGGTACATTGGCGGCTATATGAGCGAATATCTCATCAAGATTGATAATTCTGCGGACTCTGAGCTCATGCCTGAAGGCTGCAAGGAGCGCCATGTTGCGCTCCGGAGTGTAGGAGGAGGTTGAACCGGGCTTTTTCATAATTTGGAAGTAGGAATCAGAATTAATTAGCGTTGCTTATTTTTATTTAACATTGCAAAGGT
>CAMWRB010000034.1 GCA_947176545.1 uncultured Porphyromonadaceae bacterium | reverse complement strand
GGGGAGGTGGGGGGGGGGGGGGGGGGTAGCGGGGGGGGGCGCGGCCGCCGCCGGGGCCGCGCTCAGGCTGCAGGGCACGTCCCGCCCGGAGATGGACGCCCTCCTGCAGAAGCTCGGGATAAACCTTTCGCTCAGGCTGACGCGCGCCGACACGGCGAACCTGCTCGCGTGCCTGCTCACGTGCTCCGAGACGCAGCTCAAGGCGCTTAAGGAGGACGCGCGTGTGCCGGTCGTGATAAAGACTGTCATCAACCGTCTGCTGGAGGACGTCGACACCGGCTCCATGGCGACTGTCATGACGTTGTGGCACCGCATCTTCGGCGACAAGCCGCTGGACGAAGGCCCGGCGCCGGGGCCTACGGACGCCTTTGCCGGCATCCTGCCCGGGCAGCCCGTCTCCCGCGAGGCGTACGTCATCATCCGCGACACGTTAATGAAATGATATGGGACAGAATGACACAGTAGACCCGAAAGGGCTGCTCTCGCTGGAGATGCTCTCCAGCCTTGAGAAATACACCAAGGCGATGTTCCGCGCGCAGTACAAGCGCTCTTTCATCGTCGCCGAGCACCACCGGCGCATCTTCAGCGCCCTGCAGGACGTGGTCGACGGCAAGTGCCGGCGGCTCATCATCAACGTCGCCCCGCGTTACGGCAAGACCGAGCTCGTCATCAAGAGCTTCATCAGCTGGGCGTTCGCGCTGAACCCCAAGTGCCGCTTCCTGCACCTCTCTTACTCCGACATGCTCGTCAACGACAACTCGGACACCGTGCGCTCCATCATGTCCGAGCCGCTCTATAAAACGCTCTTCCCCAAGAGCGCGCTCGCCTCTGAGAAAGGCTCCGCGAAACGGTGGCGCACGAAAGCGGGCGGCGAGCTCTACGCCGTCTCCACGCAGGGACAGGTGACGGGCTTCGGCGCGGGCAACGTCGACGACCCGGACAACTTAGACGGCGCCGACCTGCCGTTCGGCTACGACGAGCACACCGACGAGGTGCTGGGGCTCATCGGCGCGCGCTCCAACGTCTTCCAAGGCGCGGTCGTCATCGACGACCCCATCAAGCCCGAGGACGCGGAGTCCGACATCGTCCGCGAACGGGTCAACCTCCGGTTTGAGAGCACCATCCGGAACCGCGTCAACTCGCGCGACACACCCATCATCATCATCATGCAGCGCCTGCACGAGCACGACCTCTGCGGCTACCTCCGCGAGATAGAGCCCGACGAGTGGACGGTGCTCAGCCTCCCTGCCATCCAGACGGACCCTGAGACCGGCGAGGAGCGCGCCCTGTGGCCGATGAAGCACACGCTCGAAGAATTGTACAAGATGCGCGAGATAAACCCGCTCGTGTTCGACACGCAGTACATGCAGGACCCGACGCCGCGCGAGGGCCTCATGTATGCCGGCGGCTTCCGCACCTACACACCGGACATGATGCCGATGGGCTCCCGCGCCGCGCGCAGGTGGAACTACACGGACACGGCCGACACCGGCGCCGACAGCCTCTGCTCGGTGTGCTTCGTCGACACTCCGGAGGCGGTCTACGTGACCGACGTCCTCTTCACTGACGCGCCGATGGAGGTCACCGAGCGGCAGACCGCCGACATGCTCACGCGCAACGGCACGGCGGACGCGCTCATCGAGTCGAACAACGGCGGGCGCGGCTTCGCGCGCAGCGTGAAGCGCATCCTACGCACAGAGCTGCGCGACTTCCGCTGCGCCGTGCGCACGTTCACCCAGACGCAGAACAAGAAGACGCGTATCTTCACCAACTCCGCCTGCGTGATGAACGACGTACTGTTCCCCGAGGGCTGGGAGCGGCGCTGGCCTAAGTTCCACGCCGCACTCATGGGCTACCGCAAGGACAATAAGAAGAAAAACCAGCACGATGACGCTCCGGACTGCATCACCGGCGTGTATGAGATGCACGCCCGCAAGCAGGGGCTGAGGAAGGTCCGGAGGCGGAACTGATGCACAGTTGGAAAATTTTTTTGTGAAAAACTTTTTTATTGTCCGGACTTTTGTTATATTCGCACCGTAAAACGTCCGGCCAAGGGTTAAGGGTAGCCGCTGGATATATGTTTAACCAACTAAAAAACTTAAAGTTATGGGATTGAATTGCGGATGCCCTATAGGCGCACACCTCCCTGACCTCTCTATCGCCGAGTGCAAGGAGAGCCTCGGCCAAGTGCAGAAAGTGCTCATCCAGCGCAAGTACGAGAGCGCCGGGTCGTTGAACTCTATCGCCAACCCGGCTAAGAAATCGTCTTGGACGCCCCTGTTGTCGGCGGCGGACGGGACGAAGGTGATTGTGTCGCCTTACATCCAGAACCCGGCCACGGAACCCGGCGCCGCGCGTAAGTTCGGCGGCGGCAACCAGACGCTCGGCGGCGTCGAAATCACCATCGGGCGCGAACCGACGGCCTTCACCGGCATCATCTACCAAGAGGCCCAGAAGACCATCGCGACATTGAAGGAATACATGTGCGAAGAGGTCGGTGTGTACCTCATCGACGAGAACGGCAACATCGCCTGCCTCGCGGACGACGTCGACAACCCGACCAAGTACATGCCCATCCCTATCGGCAACCTGTTCGTCGGCGACAAGAAGCTCGGCGGCTTCGAGGAACCTGACAGCAACTCCATCGAGTGGAGCTTCTTCCCCAATTGGAGCGACAAGCTGGTCATCCTCAAGAATGCCGACATGGACTTCAACCCGTTGACGGACCTCGTGAACGTCGCTTCGGTAGAAGAGTAAAAGCGCGGAGGTAGCCATGGGTAGGAAGAAAAGAGAAAACAAGGTTGCGCTTGTGGCGTCGGACGGGACGCGCATTGAGTTGGGTGCCCTCCACGCCGAGCGCCTCCTTGACATGGGCCCTAAGCTGAACGGCGGCTATACGCTCGCTCCGGACAGCGGGTACGCCTATGACGAGGAGAACGGCCTCAGGCCTGTGTCCGCTTCCAAGCGGGCACCTGAGGTGACTGAAGAATAAAAGTCCCCGCAGTAGTTTCGCCTACTGCGGGGCCGCACTTAGCCATAGGGGTGCGAGGCCGTGTCCGACGGGACGCGGCCGAAGGAATACAGCTTCCCCATACTTTCCTGTATGGTGTAGGCATCTGCTGTAGCGCAATTGGCAGCGCAGCCCGCTCTGGGGAAAAGAGTATGGCTTTTCTCCGGAGGGGATGGTTGCGGGTTCGAGTCCCGCCGGCAGTGCGAAGCCCGGGTAGCTCAGCGGTTAGAGCATCTGACTGTTAATCAGAGGGGCGGTGGTTCGAGACCATCCCCGGGCGTGGCGTTCGGAAATAGGTTGTGCACGCCTGAGAGTACGGTTAAAACGTCCGGTAGTAACGTGAAGAGCGGGTGAGATATGGGTTCGAGTCCCATACCGCCACCTTGTGTGACGGTCAGCATGAATGGACAATGCGCATCGGGTTTATAAACCATTGCTACCGAAAAGGCAGTATATGTGACTTGGAAGTCCTAATGCGAGCGTGTCGATAGCGTGCGCATTACATGAAGGTTCGAATCCTTCTGCTGCCGCGGACTGGGGAAAGGTCAATCCAGCATCAGGCCTTTCGGAGCAAGCTAAGACAGATGGTGAAAGTTCATGAGCGAGTAGCTGTCGACGCTTTCTTGTGAAGCTGCAGTTGGAGCAGGCCCAGTTCACCGCGAAGCGTATGGATGTAATGTAGTCTACGAGAGCAGTATACTGCTGAGGTAGATATTGTTACGGGGGTTCGATTCCCTCCGCTTCGACAACAATAATGATGGAGCAATGGGGCAAAGGGTATGTTCGAGGCTTACCGCAGCGCCAGTGCGGGGCTGCGTGGTGTAGTGGGCAAGCACAGGCACCGCTTCTTGTTATTGAAAAGGCACCTTGGTCGAGTGGTCAGGCGGCAGTCTGCAAAGCTGTAACACGGCGGTTCGAGTCCGTCAGGTGCCTCACTGCGGGATTCAGTTGGTAGCGCGCTCAGTTTATAACTGAGAGGCAGAAGGTTCGATTCCTTCTCCCGCTGCAATAAATAAAACGTAACCGATGGTGTTGGATTTAAAACAAATCGAAGAGGCACTGAAGAAGCCCGAGAAAAAACCGGTGCTTCAGAAGGCTATCGCTGTACAGAAACGGTTGCGTTTCCATACAGAGACGGACCTGAGGAACAACTATATGAGCCTGCCTGCAACGATGTTCCTCGATTGGGTCCGCGGTCTGTTGCCTAAGGATAAGTTCAACACTTTCGTCAAGTTGTTCCAGTTCCCGCTGCCAACCGTCTCGCTTGTTGAGGACGTGTACCGTGAGCTGGAGCGTGTGTTCCACAGCCGCAACGCATCCGCGACGTATCAGTTCACAGACACGCGGCTGGAGGAAGACTGGGCCAAGTACCGCAAGGATATGCTCGGTGAGCCCGGGGTGTGGAGGTCGGTAGGTTGGCGCAAGATGCAGGTGGCGCCCAACAGCGTGCTCGTCGTAGATTTGCCGGAGAAACAGGTAGGTTCCATGCCGGAGCCTTATTTTTATTGGCTCGGCCTTGAGGATATTGTCGATTACAGGACGAGTCCTGACGACAAAAACGCACTCCTCTGGCTTGTTTTCCGCCAACCTGGGAAACGCCTCGCGGTGTTTGACGATGAGAGCATACGCGTCTTCCAGCTGGACGGTAATGATAAGATAACAGCTGTCTTGTCGGACAGCGAGCATGGGCTCGGGTACTGCCCCGCGAGGTTCTTTTGGACTGCGCGGCTCAATGAGGACAACCCGGACATCAAGAAGAACCCGATTACGAAGGAGCTGTCCAACCTCGACTGGTACCTGTTCTTCGCGCTTTCGAAGCGGCACCTTGACTTGTACGCGCCGTACCCGATTTACAGCGCCTACGAAGCCGATTGTGACTTTGAGAACAACGAGACGGGCGAGTACTGCAGTGGCGGTTTCCTGCGCAACCGGTCGACAGACGAGTACATCATCATGGCGGACGGGACAGTCAAGGAATGTCCCTGCTGCAAGGAGAAACGCATCGTCGGCCCGGGTTCATTCCTTGAAGTGCCTGTGCCGAACATGGCCGAGGGTGTCGCAGATATGCGTAACCCGGTGCAGATAACCACGATTGACAAAGACTCGCTTGACTACAACGTGGACGAGTGCGTGCGGCTGAAGAATGAAATCATCGTGTCAGTGGTGGGGTCCGGCGGTACCGTGAGCGAGAAGGAAGCCATCAACGAGACGCAGGTCGCGGCTAATTTTGAGAGCAAGACGAGCGTGCTCAACGCGCTGAAAACCAATTTTGAGTTGGCCCAGCAGTTTGTTGAAGACACCGTGTGCCGTTTGCGGTATGGGGAAAATTTTATATCTTCGTCCATCAGTTGGGGCTCTGAGTTCTATGTGTTTACTGTAGATGAGCTCTATAAGAAGTATGCGCAGGCGAAAGATAACGGAGCCTCTGACATGGAGCTTGACGCGATTTCGCAGCAGATACTGGAGGTCGAGTATAAGAACAACCCGCTGGTGCTGCAGCGTATGCTGATACTGAAGCAGCTTGAGCCGTACGCACACAAGACATTTGATGAGTTGACGGAGATGCGTGATGCGGGCTTCGCAAACGAGCGCATGCTGAGGCTCAAAGTGAATTTCAGCGCCTACATAAACCGGTTCGAGCGTGAGAATGTGAACATTGTCGAGTTCGGCACCGGATTGCCGATGAGGGAGAGGATTAACGTAATAAAAAATAAACTTTTAGAGTATGTTCAAAACGATGAAGACACAGGAGCTGCAGGCAATGGACCTGCAGAGCCTGAAAGCGCATCTCGCCGAGCTAAAGCTAAGGGACAAGGAAATCAACGAGATTGAGAAAACCAGTCCTTTGACGAAAGAACTCGCTGAAGAGCGCGCGGCCCTCGCGAAATACACGAAGGCTGTCGGGAAAATCTACGACGCGAAAGTGGAGGCTGAAGCCGAGCCCAAACCTGAGGTGAAAGCTGAGCCTAAACCCGAAGTGAAAGCCGAGAGTGCTTATAAGCCTAAGCCCGGCACTGAAGCGATGCTGCACTTACGTATCGTGAACGGTAAGAAGTTCGACCCCAACACAGGGAAAGCTTTGACGAAGCCTTACACGCAGATGTTCACCTATGCTGAATGGCAGGTGTTCAAACAGCATTTCAAGGCCATCGGTTTCAGCATTGAAGAAGTGCTGCACGACCCGTACAATGAGGCAAAGGAGTTTGTAACTGCAAAAAAAGACTGACATGCTCACAGATGAGATTTTGACACAGAATGAAGCGCTGTCCGGATTGACGGAAGCGCAGCGCAGCGCCATCGTCGAGCTGTCGAAGAACGATGAGAACGCGGTTATCGGCAAGCGCATCGGCGAATTGCACGGACAGTACGATAAGGACATCATGGACGTGACCGGTGTGGGCAAGAAAGACGGCGAAAAGAGCTATGACTATATGAAGCGCGTGCTTGGCGACTACAAGGGTAAAGTAGAATCGTCGAAGGGTACAAAAGCTGAGCTTGATAAAGCCAATGCGAAAATCGCCGAGCTCCAAGACAAAATCGACAAAGGCACTCCGGATGAAACCCTGCGTACAGAGTTGAAAGACGCTAAGACGCGCGTTTCGCAGCTGCAGGAGCAGTTGAAAGCCAAGGAGACGGAGTTTGCGGCGAAGACGGCCGAGTATGAGACCGCGATGCGCAACACGCACGTAGACTACGCTTTCCAAGCGGCCGTGGCTGGCCTTAAGTTCAAACCCGGTGTCACGGACGCCGTGCGCAAAGTCCTGCTTGACTCTGCCAAAGCGGAAGTGCTTGCGAAGGGTACGCCTGATTTCATCGGCGACGAAAGACGCCTCGTGCTGCGCGACAAGGATGGCAACATCCTCAACAATGTGAAGAACAACCTCAACCCGTACACGATACAGGAGCTCGTCATGGAGACGTCCATCAAGGATATGATTGAGCCTGACAGGACACGGACTGGCGGCGGCACAGGTCCCGGCACCGGTTCCAACGGCTCCAACCCTGTGGGCATCGACTTGTCGGGTGTGAGGACACAGGTAGAAGCGAGCAACATGATTGAGAAACATTTGCTCGCCTCTGGGCTTACGCGTGACTCTAAGGAATTCTCCCAGAAGATGTCGGAGCTTTTCAAGGAGAACAACGTACTGGAATTGCCCTTACGGTAAGAAATCCAAAATGCTAACTGGCGCAAAAGGGTCATGCACGTGGTAGCATTTAATGTTTAACCAATAAAAACTTTAAAAACCATGAGCTTAGTCTTAACGAGGATGCAAAACCTCCGCGCCAAGTCGAATTTGGACAAGTTCGAGTACCGCCCCAGCCGGTACGGCGCACTTGACGCTTTCATGTCGCAGTCCGAAGACCCCACGGGTATCTTGACTGACGAGATGAAGGCAAAGGCCCGCGAATCTGTCGGCCGCACGTTTGAAACGCCCGTCATCGATTACGATAAGGGCATCACCATCGGCAGCACGCGTTCGCTGACCATCGCCGACAGTGAAAACACGTCGCGCATGGTGCAGATTACGTTTGTGCCTTACGCGTTCGGTTTCACCATCGTGCCTTCGTTGTACATGAACAACGAAATCGGAATCCAGAAGGATTTCGAGACCAAGATGATGAAATACGTGTACGCGTTCGCCAAGAAGCTGGATGAGACCGCTTTGGCGGTGCTCGCGGCCAACAAGACGAAAGTCTTGAAGAACCCGTTGCTGTATGACTTCACTGGAAACAACATCAACGCCAAATGGACCGAGCGTGAGAACGTCTTCGGCGACCTTGAGGTGATGATGGGTTCCAACGACTTCTACAACCAGCTGCACATCATCGGCGACCCCGGTGTTGAAAGCATCATGCGCAAGCTGCAGCAGCACGGCCTGTACAACGATGTGAACAAGCAGAATGAGTTTGGCACCAAAATCGTTCACTTGACGAACAACATCGCCACCACCGAAGGCAAATACGCCCAAGGGTACGCTGTGAGCGCAGGTTCGCTCGGTATGCTGACGCGTTTCGAGCGTGAGTGTCTGCTCGGCGGTTCGACCCCCGACGGCCACGAATGGGGTATCGCCCAGCTGCCTATGCTCAACATGGAGGTCGGCACGTACTTCTACAATTCCGTTGGCGACTTCAGCGCTATCGCCGGAGCTGCTTCGGAAGATATGGTGCGTGTACGCAAGGAACACTACGGCTTCGCCGTCGATGTCGCCTTCATCACCGCTTACAACAGCGACGCGGACGCTTTGGCAAGTCCTATCCTCGCCTTCAACGTATCGAACGAAGGTGCCGTTTACGGCAAGCCTGTTCAGATTGTCGGTGAAACGAAGGCTGCTGCGCAAGCTTAAAAAGTGTGCGGGCACGTTCGTGTGCAGTGAAAAGCCGGAGAGAAATTTTTCTCTCCGGCTTTTCTATTTTTGATAAAATTTGATTATATTCGCAGCATGATACGGATTGATGAAATACAGAATGAATTACTGCATCTTATAGGATGGCAGCAGAACTATGACACGTCTGTTTTTAAAATAGACGACTCACTTACAGAGAGTAAGTCGGGACTGTATTTCCAGCAAGTCCATCCGCTGTTGACCCTGCAGAACCTCCAATGTATAGCGCCTGATTTCCAGAATATAAAACACGATACTTTCACGGAGCGTAAAAAATACCTGAAAGGCAGCATAGTAGAGTGTGAAGGGAAACTGTACAGGGCACTGCAGGATTGTGAAGGTTTCGCGCCTGTGCCTGATTGGGAAGAACCGCCTGACGCTGTCATCTGCGATTTGAAATGGACACTCCGGCGCAAAGAAGACGGCGACTATGAGCATGTGGGGGAACCGGAAAAGATAAACTGCAGGGAGTATGATTCCCGGTATAAGAAGCCTAATGCGTCAGGAGGGTTGAAAGACCTTATCAATCTTACCGATACTACAAGATACGAACTTGTTGCCACCGGGCTCGACCCCAAAGGGCCTTATAATCCGAAAGATTACTGGGCAGAGACAGACTTGTTTTCCGAGTGGCTCATGGACAAGACAAAAGCGAGCATCAATAAGGCTGTCATAAGGTTTATATCTGAGAAGCTGTCGTCCGGCACAGGCACAGCACTCTGTGAGAACCGTGCGCTCTTCGACGGTACCGGGCGTCTGGCGGACAGGGTGAAGAACCGCGGCCGCTTTGTAGGTTTTGAGATAGTTCCTGTCAGGTCAAAGGGCGTGACGACGAAGATAAACCGCATAGGTCTGCAGTTCACTAAACCCGGTAAGTACACGCTCTATCTGTTCCATTCAAGTGCCTATAAGCCTGTGCGTGTTATAGAGGTAGAGAAGAAAGTGGCGAACGGCATCGAGTGGTTCAATGTCCCTGCCCTGTATTTGCCATACGTGACAGGCACAACAGACGCAGGCGGCAGCTGGTATCT
>CAMWRB010000033.1 GCA_947176545.1 uncultured Porphyromonadaceae bacterium | reverse complement strand
GGTAAAGTATTATTTCATTGTCTTGCGAGGATGATGCTGTCGGGATAGGAGATTTTTCATTCATATGACAAAATTAACAAAAATATTGGCACACAAGGTAAGAAATAGTACATTATGCCTTTTCAAGCAAAAGAGAACACGTCTTACGCAGGGCTCTACTTTACTCGGAAACTGATGATAAAAATATAAAAATCGGTCAGCACTAATCCGGTAGAGCTGACCGATATTTATATGAGTTTGGTCGGGGACTATGATGTTAGCGGATGACCTTGCGTGCGTGGCCGTCCGGTGTAAGCTCGATTATCAGGCCTTTGGAGGATTGGTTGGCGTGACGACCGTCAATGTGATATGCCGGTACGGGGATTGTGCCGGCTGCATTGATTGTGGTAACTGCTGTCGGGACGTTGGGGATTGTGGTGTAGCGCACGGATTGGGTGGGAGAGAGGACACCGTTCTTGTGTACTATTGTGTCGATGGTATTGCCTCCTTCGAGGTTGAGACCCTTTTGTGAATCATATCGGTTGAATCCTTCCGGTATATCTGCCCGTTCATCGTCGAGCAATATGATACCCGGTGTATACTCCGGTTTTTCGTTCCCGTTGTCCGGTTCACTCATGAAAGTGTCGTCATGCCAAACGCGACAGTACAACTCCATGTCATCCGGAACATCAAATAGCGGGACGGCAGTGAGGTCACGTTTTGTGGCATTATTTTCATCATCAATGATGTATTGCTCGATGGTTATAATACCATCTGTCATTGAGGCTCCCAGAATCGGCAGATTGTCGAGTTTGGTGAATAGTTCAAGAATATATCGTGCCTCGACCTCAGTTTGGCTATCCGTGACACCGATATAGTAACGGCCTTCTGTCTCAAAGCTGTATTGTGTATTTCCGGTACTGTTCACACTGACTTCATCTATTTTTACTTCCTTGTCATCATAGATGGTATATGATGTAACGCGATTGTAAGCCTCATCTGAGGGTGTGCCGTCAATCAATACCCGGAACGGCAGCAGTGTGACAGGCGAGTCAGAATATGGTAGCACTAAAGGAACCTGTGTGTCGTCGAGACCGATAAAGGAAATAGTCTCTACGGGTGTGATTACGGTCTGAGGTTCCCCAACATAGAAATCGATAGATGAGAAGCCCATGCCGAAACCGGAAACTGTGACGGTGACTTCAGAAACGGGAGATGCCTTCGGAAACTCAAATGCGAGTGTGGTGGATGATTTGAGCGTATCGTCTCCGGCCGGTATATTTGAGGAGTGTGGAGTGTATTCAAGTGACTTTTCAACTCCATTGACACTAACAGCGATAGGAGATGTAGAGAATCGGTTCTGAGCGCCATTGATAACGACTCGGCTGATATTTACTCCATATTGGTCTATGTAAGTCTGATTGAATGTGAAAGTGATGTCGCCTCCGATGTTATCCATACCTAATAACCATAGAGGATAATAGGATTTCCCCTGAGCGTCGGTGAGGTCGGTCTTGAAATAGTTGTAAGTGATAGGGCCGTTGCCGGAGAAATCATAGAATATGGTATGTGAGATGTCTCCTTTGTAATGCTCGTTAGAATATAGGTTCGTCGGTTTGAATCCATCAGCGTCTGTATTGAGAGATGCGTCCGGGTCAAACGCAGTCGGGATATTGAAAGTCGCTATAAGCTCTTCATTATCACCGGCAGAATAGGTTGGAATATTGTTGGCGTTGGCATTGCCTATGAAGGACATACCTAAGCATATTGTTAATGCGGAGCAAGTTTTCATCGAAGTGACAGTCTTCCATTTAGGGAAAAATGAAGATGTCATGAAGATAGAGTTCATTTGATTAAATATTGGGTTATAAAACATTAATATCAGCTATATACGATATATATCCAACATCGTATACATCAGGAACAAAATTAGGTAAATGGCTTGAGAGCACCAAGCAAAACCCCGAAAAAATTAGTAAGAAATTCAAAAATATTGATATAATTGATTTTTTTTGTCTCAAACAAAAGGATATAGGGATATAAAAATTTCAATAGGTCCTCACAGCATAAGATTTGAATTTATTTACATGTGATAGATTTCTTATTCAGCGGGTGGTAGGAAGCGTTGGATTGCTCGCTGTATTTTAGGGTCAGTAAGCGTGTCGTGAAGTTGCTGCAGCCAAGGAGTGTGTCTCAGGAGGGCGAAGATGAGTATGTCTGCTTCCTCAGGAGTTTGAATATCATGACACATTTTGGTGGCTGTATTCAAATCAACGGAATCAGGTGGTAATATTAACGGGGTGAGGAGACGAGACTCCCTGACAGCAGAGTCAGCCCACAGTGTGTGGGCCAACTCTGTCAGGTCTGTCACGGTAAGTCTGTTTTTAAGACCGATGGCTATCTGTTTGAGTACGGGAAGTTGCAGACCGAAAATGATTTTATGGCTATCACCGGCCTTGCGCAATGTGTCAGCGACAATACCGTTGCGAAACACCATAAACTCATGTTTAATCTCACGCATCAAATCTGTCATAGCCATATCTTATCAATAACCTAAAGTTGTAAAGTCGCGGCTCAGTCTCAACATCTGCTCCGGATAAGTCTCGGTATAATCGAGAGTCACATCTGTGATTTCTCCGTTATCGTCGGTCGTGAGCACATATACGGGATTGACAAATCCGCGATAGGGAGGAATGTCAAGCTTGGCATAACGGTCAAGAACCTCCTTGTGCAGTTTTGGGTCTACCTTGACGGCATATTTCTGTACGAGTTCATTACCGGCCTTGTAATCACCCTCACTCTTGATACGCTGGATTTCGGCAAGGAGCTGTCCGAGCAATTCGCGCATCTTCTTATAGTCATTTATTTTGACGTATGTTTTGCCATTCTTCTTAACAAGCTCAACGACCTTATCTTTTTTACCATGTTCAAGAACCCATTGCGCAATAAGCTGTCGGTTGCGCATGTGTGCCTCTTCGATATCCTTACCCGGTTCGATACGGTTAAGCTGGGTCATAAGTCCGTTAAGCATGTACTTATAATATTCAGCCTTATAAGCTTCTGGGTCGGCAAGCACACCAATTTCCTGCAGTTTCGGGTCTGCGAGATAATAGAGTGCGAAGAGGTCAGCGCGGGCTTCCTCCAGAGTAGAGCCGTTTTCCTTGAGTGCATCCTGGTCCACACCGGGCATAAGCCGTCCGGATGCATGTCCAAGGCATTCGTGAAGGTCCGTATGGAGCATATCGGTGGTATATAGCCATTTGTCCATCAGGTCAATGGTCGGTTGGTCAATAACGAACTCTTCATTAAATCCGTTGCCTTTGGAGGCCATTGCGTATGCTTCGGTAATATTTTCAAGCGTTACTGACTTGGAGCCGTGTGCAGCCCTAATCCAGTTGGTGTTAGGGAGATTGATGCCGATAGCAGTAGAGGGGTAAGCGTCACCGGCAAGGATTGCCGCAGTGATAACCTTGGCCGAAACGCCCTTGACGTTGGGTTTGCGGAATGTCGGATTGACAGGGGAGTGGTCTTCAAACCATTGGGCATTTGATGAGATAGCCTCGGTACGAGCCGATGCCTCCTTGTTCTTGAAATTAACGTATGACTCCCATGAACCGGTCATGCCGAGAGGGTCCCCGTATGATTCGATAAAACCATTGACGAAGTCAATATCCGAGTCCGTATCCTCGACCCAAAGTATCGAATACTCGTCAAACAGTCGCAAATCGCCGGTGATGTAATAATCGATAAGCTTTGTGATATATGCTCGTTGGGCATCATTCTCGGCCACGCTCTTGGCCATATCGAGCCAATAGATAATTTTTGCGATTGCCGGTCCGTAAAGGCCGTTAAGGTGGTAGTGTTGTTCTACTATTTTACCATCCTCCTTGACGACTTTGGCATTGAGTCCATACGAAACAGGAGACTCGTCAGCGGGATTTTTGAGCTTATTGTAATATTCTTCAACCTCAATCTGAGTTACGCCATCGCCGTACAGGTTATTGGCAGATGTAGCCACGACATCGGTTGTTCCGTCCTGATTGACCCTTTTAGCCATCACCGTCGGGTCAAATATGACCGGCAGCAATGTGTCAAGCAGTTGGCGGCGAGTCTGTCCTTCGAGCAGTGGCAGACGGGAGTCAGGTATTTGCTCTATGCAGTTTTCCAAAAATGCTTGAGAAAATTCAGGTGTAAATTTATCGGTGGAGTAGTGATGGTGGATACCATTACCGAACCAAACCTGTTTGAGATATTTCTCAAAAGCTTTAAATTCTTCAGAGTCTTTATCACCGGTATATCCTGTATATATGTCCTCGAGCAGACGACGTATCTGCAGATTGTATTTGCCGTTCTGGTCCCAGATTATATCTCTGCCGGCCTGAGCGGCCTGCGAGAGATAATAGAGCATTTTTTTCTGTTGCAATGTCAGGGTATTGAACTCCGGAACCTCGTAACGCAACACTTCAATGTCGGCAAAATTGTCGACGTGATAGTTAAAGTCTTTATTCTCAGTCGCCATTACCTGAAGCGACAAAGCCGGTGCGAGAAACATAGCCGGAAGAAGATTTTTCATGATTTAAAAGATTATATTTTAGTTATTCGATATATAATACAAGACCTTTAAGGTATTCACCCTCCGGATGAGCTATGTCAAAAGGATGGTCGGCGGGTTGTGTCAGTTGATGAAGAATCCTTACTTTTCTGCCTGTCTTGGCTGCCGCGCTGAATACAGCTAATCTGAATGCCTCCCGGCTCACAACCTGAGAGCATGAGAAAGTGAAGAGCACACCACCGGGGCGAATCTTTTCGATAGCCTTCGTATTGAGTTTGCGGTATCCGATTAGTCCATTTTTCAGAGCTGACCGATGTTTGGCAAAAGCCGGGGGGTCAAGTATGATTAGGTCATACTTGCCGTCGGGCATGTCATTCAAATATTTGAAAGCATCCACGGCATGAGTCGTATGACGGTCGTCACCGGGGAAGTTTAACTCAATATTGGCATCTGTCAGTGCAGCCGCTTTAGCAGATGAATCGACACTATCCACACTTAGAGCTCCTCCGCGCATAGCATACACAGAGAAGCCACCCGTATAGCAGAACATATTGAGCACATTCCGATTTTTGGCATATTTCTCAAGCAGTGCACGATTCTCGCGCTGGTCGACAAAGAAGCCTGTTTTCTGACCCTTCATCCAGTCGATATTGAATTGTAGACCGTTTTCGAGAGCGATGTTACCGTCGAATGCACCTATGATATACTCATTATGAGGGTCGAGCCGGGCCTTATATGGCAATGTTGTCTCGGACTTATAATATACGTTGCGAATCTTTGCCTCCGGGATGCGTGTTAGTGCTTCGGCTATGTTGTTGCGTTCGAAGTGCATACCCGGAGAGTGTGCCTGCATGACTGCCGTATCTCCATATATATCGACCACGAGTCCCGGAAGGAAATCACCCTCGCCGTGCACGAGTCTGTAGCAATTATTATCAGGCCGTATGAGTCCCAGAGTCTCGCGCAACCGGTATGCGTTCACCAATCGTGAATAATAGATGTCATCGTCAGGTCTCTCGACACCGAATTGTATCATTCTGACAGCGATGCTGCCTATCTGGTAATGGCCCACACCGATAAGGCGACCATCGTAGGTGTAGACAGTGACCATGTCACCCTCCTCAATGTTTTCAGGAAGAGATGCTACTGCACCTGAGAAAACCCAGGGATGCCATCTGAGCAGTGATTCTTCCTTGCCGGGCCGTAACACCAGTTTCTTTATCGTTTCATTCATAACTATCACTATTTCGTATATCCCGAATTATATCAACCGTATGGTCATCGGTCATTAATCGGGGAAAAATTTTTTCTTTATTTGAACAGTCGCACAATATCCATGCCGTTGGCATATATCAGCAGTAATATCAGGAGCGCCATGCCCGTCATCTGGGCATACTCCATAAATTTCTCGTTCGGTTTGCGACGGAAGATGACCTCGTATAAAAGGAAGAGTACATGGCCGCCATCGAGCGCCGGAATCGGCAGGATATTCATAAATGCAAGTGCGACAGAGAGGAATGCCGCGATATTCCAGAATGCAATCCAATCCCATTTCTCAGGAAAAATCGCTCCTATTGAACCAAATCCGCCCACACTCTTAGCCCCCTCTTTGGTGAAGACGAGTTTCATGGATTTCGCGTATGAGGTAAGACGTTCCGTCCCCATCTCTATTCCCCGTGGAATAGAAGCGAAGAGAGAATAGCGTTTCTCTTGTGTTTTATAGAAGGCCGATGGGTCTACCTGCAGGCCAATCCCCATCTTGGATGATTCGGAGAGTTGTACCGGAAGCGTGATGGTGTCCTTAAGTGCGCGTACTACGGTAATATCCACTTTCTTGCCGTCATGTCCCTGAAGCGTAGACAGGAACGTGTCGAGACTTGGAGTCGATGTCCCATCGACAGCAATGATGCGGTCGCCTGTCTTTATGCCGGCCTTGTCCGCGCCCTCACCGGGCATGACCTGTGTCACTTCGGTGGGAATACGGTAAATCATAAAGGGTATATTGGAGGAACCGGATTCCGCCTCCTTGTTGAGAGCCAGCATGAAATCGGATGGAATGGTCAAAGTGACCGTATCCCGATGATTACGTAGTACCCTGACAGTGGATGCCTGCATGAGCTTGATGTTATCCTCCGGGGAATCAACAGCCTCATTGTCCGCATACAGTGGAATATCACCATCCATGAACCCCACACGATGAGCCACATCGGAATATGCATAGCCCATATCCGTGTCCTGATAGCGTACATATTTTTCACCGGTAGCATATACTATTCCGGCGTATATGAGAATAGCCAGCAGAAAGTTAAAAAGTACACCTGCTATCATTATCAG
Organism: uncultured Porphyromonadaceae bacterium; assembly: GCA_947176545.1. Classification (GTDB taxonomy): domain Bacteria; phylum Bacteroidota; class Bacteroidia; order Bacteroidales; family Muribaculaceae; genus Lepagella. The sequence goes on along the minus strand of CAMWRB010000033.1, from coordinate 2,620 downwards.
GAGTCGTTGCCATGCCGGTTTGCTGCGGAATTCCCACTCCTTGGCCGGTTGCTTCATCTGTTCGGTGTCCATTGATTCATCAATCATGCCCGATATCTTGCAATAGCCTCCGAGCGGCAACCAGCCTATGCCATATTCCGTATCGTTCCAGAAACCGCTCTTCTTTTTCTTCTTAGGTTTCCACTTGAAAAGTGAAAACCAGGGGTCAAAGAATATATAGAACTTTTCGACCCTGACTCCGAACATACGTGCGAAGAGGAAGTGGCCGAACTCGTGTATGATAACTAAGAATGCAAGGGCAAGGATGAGTTGCAAAGCTTTTATAAGAAATGTATCCATTATTTTCCGGTATACTGTATTTGTAACCTATTTTATAACTATGTGAATATTCGTCTGAGATTCATTTTATGCGGTTAAACATGGGTGCTCTTGAGAGTACTGACATATTCTTTCGCAACGGCGGTTGCCTCATCGTGGGTCTGAATGAGGTCATCGAGGTCCGGGTGAGATATGTGTGCAACCGTGCGTATGGTGTAGGATGCAATCTCAGGCATTTGAACAAATTTAATCTGCTTGTTCAGAAATGCCTTCACCGCAACCTCATTGGCAGCATTCAGAATGCAGGGTCTGTTTCCTCCTGCCGAGATAGCATCGTAGGCCATCTCCAGAAGCGGAAATTTCTCCATGTCCGGTTTCGCAAATTCAAGATTGGCAAAATCCATTACATTCATGGGTCGGGAGTTGAGCGGCAACCTTTCCGGATAACTTAACGCATACTGAATCGGCAGGTGCATATCGGGGAGACCGAGCTGAGCTTTGACTGCACCATCTACAAATTCCACCATTGAATGCACGATGCTCTGCGGATGAACTACAACCTCTATGCGTTCCGGAGGAGTGTTGAAGAGCCATCTGGCCTCAATCATCTCAAAACCCTTGTTCATCATCGAGGCGGAATCTATGGTCACTTTTGCCCCCATACTCCAGTTGGGATGGTTGAGTGCCTGCTCTACTGTGACATCTTCGAGCTGTGACTTGGACAGAGTGCGGAACGGCCCACCGCTTGCAGTGAGAAAGATACGTCTGACAGCATTCATCTCTTCACCTTGCAGACACTGGAAGATGGCCGAGTGTTCGCTGTCAACCGGCCGGAGAGCGACATCGTGATATTCAGCTTCGGCTGTCATGATAGAGCCGGCTACGACGAGTGTCTCCTTGTTGGCAAGCGCGATGCACTTGCCATTACGAATGGCGTTCAAAGTGGGCAATAATCCCGCATAGCCTACGAGAGCAGCCACTACAATATCCGTATTATTGTCACAACCGGCCTGCTCAACTGCTTTACGACCGGCCTCGACCTGAATGCCTGTTCCGTGAAGGGCCTCCGATAGGTTCTCGTAATGTGTGTCATCAGCTATAACTACTTTGCGCGGCTTGAAACGTATGGCTTGTTGAGCAAGCAGTTGCCAGTTGCTTCCGGCCGTGAGAACATCCGCTCTGAATCTGTCAGGGTGTTCTGATATGATATCAAGGGTCTGGGTGCCGATGCTGCCGGTAGACCCCATGATTGCTATATGCTTCATAAACTGAAATTTCCGGATATATAATTGTAAGGAATAATGGGAGTCCCGTTATGCCACATTCTTAGTCTGACCGATACCGGTTTCTTTCCCCCCGGTGTCGGAGAGGTGGCTATGACTTTCCCGCCGGGGACGTTATCGCCGCTCTCTACCAGTATTTTACCAAGTCCCGAGTATTTGGATATAAACCCGTTGTTGTGCTGTATGACGATGGTATGCCCGTTATTACTGTTGTAGCTCCCCGATACATCAATGACTGTGCCATCAGTCACAGCGAGAATATCGGATTGCGCCGGGAGAATAATGTCTGCAGTTTCCGAATAGCGGGAATCATTGGATATAAGAGCATCCCGATTGACAGGGTAAAACAGCATACCCTCAGCTACGAGCGGAGCGACAATAGAGATATTGAACTTCTCACGTTGCTGCATTTCACGATTGAAACGCAATTCCTGATTGGAGGTGGGAAGTAGCGAATCGGGAGTCAATGAACCGGGTTGAGGCACCTCCATGACGGTATCCCTGTTATGATTGTTGATAATATCAATGACATTACTAAGATAAGCTTCATTCCGCCGGTAGGCATCAATGATGGAGTCGAGTCTTGTGAGAGCCTCTTCCGAAGCCGCCCTCTGAGACGGCTGATAGTATCCCGGGATAAGACGTTTAACCGGAGTCAGCACCACGAATACAAAACCGATTATTATGGAGCATATGATGATGCATACTCCCGCAATACAAAGACCGCGAGGAGTGAATGAGAACTGTCCAATCTTCTCCAGTCGGGACTCATCCTCAATAATCAATTTGTATCTCTTTCGATTTTTCAAATTCAGTATACGGTAATGAAAAGCTGAAATCTTAACTATTGTTGCGTGACAAAGTTAATTATAATTTTTCAATGGCACTTCACAAAACAGGCACAATCAGCAAAAATTGGGGTCTAAAAACCTGTTTTACCTGTTCAAATTTATCGGGAGTCATTACAGGAGTGGCATAACGTTGAATGATAATGTGGATAATATGGTAAGAATTTTATG
>CAMWRB010000032.1 GCA_947176545.1 uncultured Porphyromonadaceae bacterium | reverse complement strand
TTATGTGACTCAATTAAAAAATCACTATTTATAACATGGTAAATGGATGAGATACATGTTATTTTATCCAGTACAGTGAATTTATTGGATAAATTTGATTATCATTGCAATCTATTACGACTGTGGTATGAAAAATATTATATTTAATCAAAGGGCTGAATGTGATTTTATGACTCGTCCATATCAGCAGCGAGATACAAGATATAATTTTGATGAGTTACTTGCCAATCCGTTAATCTAATATTTTCATTCACCGATACGCACTTGGGAAAAAATGTGTGGAACAGCAGGAAAAGATGACTATATGTACTAAATGCGAACGACAAGTGAAATATGAAGTGACAATGGTAAATTAAAAACATTAGTCGCAAATAACAAATCTTGAGGTGAAATACATAATTCTACTTTTTATGTTTTCAAAAGGTAAAATAATGAAAGAATTGCCTCTGTTTGTGAAAATCATAATCTATTGTATGGCGTTATCTTTGTAGTATTAATTAAAGAGCGGTTAATTATGAACAGACCTTATATTGTATGCCACATGATGCAGTCGGTAGATGGGCGGGTAGCTTGTGACATGGTTGATAAAATCAGTGGGGATGAATATTATGACGCGCTCGCGTCTCTTGATTGTCCTTCTCATGTTGAGGGTAAGAATTCCTATCAACTCCACTATTGCGGATTTGATGAATTTAAACCTATTAATCCCGGAGGTATCTATTCGGAAAAATGGTATGTCGCCAATAAGACGGATATGTACAGCATATCGGTTGATACCCGTGGTGTACTTCTTTGGAACGATACAGACAATACCGGTCGCCTGTGCATAGTCAGTGAACAGGCTTCTCCCGAATATCTTGCGTATCTGGAGAAAAAGGGCATTTCATATATTGCTGTCGGTAAGGATTGTGTAGACCTTCCAAGAGCAATGGAGATTCTTCAAAAAGAATTTGGTGTAAAACGACTTGCAGTTGTAGGAGGGGGTAAAATCAATGGTGCATTCCTTTCTGCCGGCCTTATTGATGAATTGAGCGCGATGATTGCTCCCGGAATTGATGGGAGAATCGGTCAACCGGCTCTTTTCGATACTATCAATGATGACGAAAGATTTATGCCCGTGAAGTTGAATTTCAAAGAAGTTAAGGCATTACCTAATGGAGTGATATGGGCAAGATATAATATAATTCATTCATGAATATCATGTTAATGAAAAAGCTGCTAAAACCGCTGTTGTTCGCATTTGCCGTTCAGGGCAAGGTTGCTCAGGAGAATCAGGCTGCAACACAGAAAAGTGTGGAGCGTTGGCTGGAAGGTCTTGGAATGGAGAAATAATAAAAGAAAGAAATAATATGGAAACAGTGAAATTAAGCAACGGCGTTGAAATGCCGCAGATTGGCTACGGAGTCTATCAGGTGGACCCGGCAGAATGTGAGCGTTGTGTGAGCGATGCCCTTAAGGTAGGTTATCGTATGATAGACACAGCTCAGGCATATCATAACGAAGAAGGTGTTGGGGCAGCAATCGCAAAAAGCGGTATTCCCCGTGATGAATTATTCATCGTCTCAAAAGTTTGGATTTCAAACTATGGATATGAGAAGGCTAAGGCTTCGATTGACGAAAGTCTCCGTAAGCTCGGTACCGACTATATCGACCTGATGCTGCTTCACCAGCCTTTCTGCGACCGTTATGGAGCGTATCGTGCTCTCGAAGAAGCCTACAAGGAGGGCAAACTCCGTGCAATCGGTGTCAGCAACTTCTATCCCGACCACCTCATAGACCTTGCCAACAACGTGGAGATTCCACCTATGGTAAATCAGGTCGAGACCCACGTGTTCGACCAGCAAATAGAGGCTCAGAAATATATGGAGGAACTCGGATGCCGGATTATGTCATGGGGACCGCTTGCGGAGGGTCGTAATAATTTCTTTACCAATCCGGTGCTTGAAAATATCGGTAAGAAATACGGGAAGAGTGTGGCCCAGGTTGCTCTCCGCTGGCTTGTGCAGCGTGGTGTGATAATTATTCCCAAATCAGTTCATATCGAACGCATGGAGCAGAACATTGATATTATGGACTTCACACTCAGCGACGAGGATATGGAAGAAATCGCAAGACTGGACACCGGTAAGAGTCTTTTCTTCGACCATCATGACCCGGAGGTAGTCAAGATGTTCATGGGCTGGAGATAACCCGGATATGATTAAATAAAGTCATGCCTAATTGAAAACGTTAGCGCATGACTTTATTTTTTTGCACCGGCGGTGCGGAATTTCACCGGAGACATTCCGATATGTTTCACACAGAAACGGCTAAAATAGCTCAATGATGAGAAATTCATTTCATCAGCAATCTGTGAAACAGACATCTTGCTGTTCTTGAGATATTCCAATGCAATGGCAGTAGCAGCATTGTTGATATGTGTCGACACGCTTGTGCCGGTCACACGCTTTATCGTATCCGACAGATACTTCGCAGTCACGTGAAGTTGTTCTGCATAGTGAGACACTTCTCTCTGCGTCTTAGGTCTGCCTCCCTCTATCATAGTAAAAAATTGTGAAGTAATATAGCCGACACGGTCAGTAGTCAGAATATTGTCGTTTGTCTTGGCATGAAAGTCAAACAGGTCATAGACCATAGTCTGCAAAAGACTTCCCATGAGTTCCTGATAGAAGCGGTGGTCAATGTTGTCAATGCGGTTTCTTATGTTGTGAAGGTCGGTTCTGAAACGTTCGGCATCCAAGTCGGTAACCTTGATAATTGGATTTTCAAACAGGCTTACACATCCCTGAATTGCATAATTGTTGGCAGGTAAAAGATTATGCAGAAACTTGTCTGGAGCGGCAATATACTCGCAGCCACACTCGCCGCCAGGTTTTATATCGGTGACCAATTGAGGACGGGAAATAACCGCAATGTCATTTGCTGACATAGTGAAAAGCCGGTCGTAGTATCTGAAACTGCAACTTCCTTTGGTGCATATCAGGTGTATCACACAGTCAAAGAATGTCGGAGAGTTAATCAGACATAAGTCTTCCGAATATGCAATCTGTTCGGGTATATGTTTAGCCATACTGCAAAGTTAAAAAAATTAGTATATTTGTGTAAATATTGGTGGTATTTGGAAAAGTTTTCTCATAGTAAATCACTGTAAATTTTCGTTATAATTTTAGAAATTATAATCACCCCAACCACATCTGCGAGAATCGGTATCGTATGCTGTCTATCAGGCATTCCTGGTCGAAAGTGTATACGTTATATAACAACCTATATGCTATCAATGTAGGTGTGGGGAGAGATAAATATTTAAGTTCGGGGAATATTTAATTCGGATTTTTTTAGTAATTTTGCGATGCAATTCACAAAGAATTGCTTCTGAATGAACCATATATCAGACAATAATGTGGTATCATCCCCGAGAGTGACCAACTGGGGATATCTTGAAAACTGGAAAAGCACCGCTCCGGTTGAGGCTTGTAGATAATCAGGTCTCTCTCAGCTGTATAATCTGAGAAAAATAATCCAAAACTTCTTAAAAATAAACTTTATGAACAATCTACGATTGCTCACAGGATTGTTGTCTGTACTCGTGTCGGGCGTCGGAGTGTGTGCTTATGGTCAGTCGGTTATTACACTGGAAGAAATTTTTGAAACGGCCGAGGCTAACAGTGCACAACTCCGTCCGTCTGTTACGGCTCAAACCGAAGCCGAACGCGAAATCAGCGTAGCCCGTTCCGGGCGATTGCCTGACATTTCCACCTCTCTATCCTTTAGTTATATTGGTGACGGATTTACCACCAAACGAAACTTCAGTGATTATCAAAAGGCCCCGATTCCGCATTTGGGTAATACTTTATCCGTCAATATCAATCAACCGATTTATACGGGCGGGGCAGTGACGAGTGCAATTGAACTTGCAGGTCTTAAATTGACTGCTGCCAGATATGCCACGGATTTCCAACGTGACAATATCCGCTTCCGGCTTACCGGTTTCTACCTCGACATCTTTAAATACAATAATTTGAGACGTGTTGTGGAGGGAAACATTTCAGCCGCTCGTAAGGTGCTTCAGGAGATGAGGTCGAGATATGAACAGGGAACGGCATTGCAGAACGATATCACGAGATATGAACTGCTCTTGTCCAATCTTGAGCTTCAACTCGTGAAAATCAATAACACAATCGACATCCTCAATACCAATCTGGTCACAACGGCAGGCTTTTCCGACGGTACGGTCATTGTTCCGGACTCCACTATCTTAACCCGGTCATTGCCTAAGGAAGGAGTTGCATGTTGGCAGGGAGAGGCTGAGGTAAATTCTCCTATGTTAAGTCTTGCGCGTTCAGGAGTTGATATAAGCCGGAAATCGGAATCTCTTGTGCGTGCGGAACGTCTGCCGAAAATTGGTCTTCAGGCCGGATGGAGCATCGACGGACCTATTCTTGTGGAGGTGCCGCCTATCAATCGTAATCTAAGTTACTGGTATGTGGGTGTCGGTATAAACTATAATATTTCTTCGCTCTACAAAAGCAACAAGTCGCTGGCAAGGAGTCGTGTTGAAACCCAAAAGGCCCTTGAGCAACTCGAAGCGACGCGCGAGGAGGTGACTTTGGCTGTCAATGCCGATTACGTCCGTTATCTCGAGGCATACGAAGAACTTAAAGCCCAACAGAAAAGTGTAGAGCTTGCGGAGCGGAACTACCGGACCACCTTCACCCGATATTCTGTGGATATGGCTCTCATAACGGATATGCTTGATGCCGCAAATTCTAAACTGGAAGCGGAACAGCAACTCGTAAACGCGCGTATAAACATCATTTACTATTATTACAAACTATTGTTCACAACCGGAAAGATATGAAACATCGCAGCAAAAAAATACTCTCCTATATCATAACACTTGCAGTCATCGGTGTAGCCGCCGTATGGGTTGGCTCACGGTTCGTTCACCTTGGAAATGTCGAATTTACGGACAACGCTCAGGTGCGTCAGCAGATAGTCCCGGTCAATAGCCGTGTGCAGGGCTATATCAAGGAAATCCGTTTCGACGAGTATGAGCCGGTGAAAAAGGGTGATACGCTTATCATTATTGACGATGCCGATATGCGTCTTAATGTGGCGCGCGCACGGGCCGATTATCAAAATGCCCTTGCAGGACGCGATGTTGCAGACCGTTCGGTGACTTCGGCTTCAGCCAACGTAGCTGTCAGCGAGGCTTCAATCGTTGAGGCGAAAGTGCTTATGGAAATGGCTGCGACAGACCTTGCCCGTTATGAAAAGCTGTTGGCACAGGATGGCGTCACGCGTCAGCAATATGAGGGTGCAAAGACCGACTATGAAGCGAAAAAGGCCCGCTATGAAATGCTTTCACGTCAGCGTTCGGCGACTTCGGCGGTGGTGGACATAAACCGTCAGAGAATCTCTCAGTCCGAAGCCGGGATAGAACTGGCGGAAGCATTGCTTGAGACGGCAGAACTGAATCTCAGCTACACCGTCATTACGGCTCCATGCGACGGATACACTTCGCGCAAGGAGATACAGGTCGGCCAGCTCGTGCAGCCCGGACAGACTTTGCTCGACATTGTAGATTCACAGGATATTTGGATTACTGCCAATTATAAGGAGACTCAGCTCCGCCACATAAAGCCTGGCAGTGATGTCGAGATAAAGGTGGATGCGATTCCCGGCGTGACATTTACCGGTAAGGTGAAATCCATATCCACTGCCACCGGAGCGTCCCTGTCTCTGTTGCCTCAGGACAATTCGGCAGGTAATTTCGTAAAAGTATGTCAGCGTGTGCCGATCAGGATAGAATTCAGTCCCGAAAACAAATCTGAGGATATGGCAAAGTTGCGTGCCGGAATGAATGTGGAATGTAGCGTAAAGTATTGATATGGCAGACCTGCATGCTCCGTCGGGTTCTTTTGACATACCGGAAGTCCCGAATTTCATTCCAAGACGGTTGAAACCGTATCCGTTTATTTTCTTTGTCCTGATAATCCAGTTTTCGGGCGGTTTGTACCTTGCAGCCGCAACCGATATGGTAGGGACAACGGCACTGATGCAGGAGGATATCCTTATGGCCGGTTACGCTTCGCTCATAGGACTGGCCATAAACTTTGCAGTCATGTTCCGTATCAAGTTCCGCTTCTCAACCCGCACCCAACTTCTTGCGTCTGCAATAGTTCTTATATCAGCTAATCTGATTTGTGCCAACACTACATCGGTGCCGTTAATTGTGATTACATGTTTCGTCGCCGGATGGTTTCGTATGCAGGCTACTCTCGCATGTAATTCCACAATCCAGCTTTGGCTGACCCCCGTAAGGGATATGGCGATTTTCTTCTGCTATGTCTATCTGATTGTGGACAGCGTCATACAGTTGAGCGGGATAGGCGCAATATATACGGCTTTTTTCTCACAATGGGAATATATGCAATGGATTATGGTCGGTTTGCTCGCTTTGATGATGGTGATGGTCCTTATACTTGTTAAACCTGTGCGCGGACCGATGTTTATACCTCTGCTCGGCATCGACTGGATTGGAGCTGTACTGTGGGCCGGATTTATGCTGTGCTTTACTTTCATCTGTGTATATGGCAGCTATTTCGATTGGTGGGACAGCATAGAGATACGTGGTGTGGCTTTTATCGGTATTGCCTGTCTCTGTATCAATCTGTGGAGGGCGTCATTCCTGCATCATCCGTACATCAGCTTCCGGGCAATGAAGAACCGCAATGTCATCCGTGCCACCGGAGTATATCTTGTTTTCTTCACGCTCTTAGCCACCGAACACGTGTTTGAACACAGTTATGCCGCTAATATTCTCGGATTTGATGAGACCAACATTATCGACCTCAATTGGTATGTGTTTGCCGGTATCATTGCCGGATGTGCATTCACTTATTTCACCTTCGCCTTGCGAAAATGGAGATACAAGACCATGACAGCCATCTGCGTTGCATTAGCTATCGTATATCTGGGATATTTCTACTTCTTCATTGATTACGGTGTTGAGAAGGAAATGCTTTTCGTTCCTCTATTTTTCAGAGGAATGGCATCAGTGATAATCTCAATTGTGTACCTGACCTCGATAGTGCAGAGCGGATTGCCTTTTCAGGTTTTTCCACAGGCTCTTACCATCAATGGTTTTACGGGAGCTGTGATGGGTGCTACACTCGGACCGGCGATAATAGGTGAGTTCTTTCGTCATACAATGGCGAAAAATGCCTCTCTGCTTGGGGTGAACATACTGAATACAAATCCCGACATATCGTGCTTGGCACCCGGACAATTATATGGATTGGTACAGACACAGGCTCTGGTGGTATCGATGAAAGAGATATACGGTTGGTTGCTAATGGCAGCACTCGCTTCTCTTTTAATAATTCTCCTGAGTTACAGTTCGGTAAGACCATTTGCAATCTTTCCGAAATGGAGCACGGTACGCCGTGTCATCAGACAGTTGGCAAGAGCCGACAGAGGATATCAACCATTGTAGAAGTATCCGGATATTAGTGTCGGTCCGATTATACTAAGACCCCGTTCCCCCAATATATATTAAGGTAGGGGCACGGGGTCTTAAATTTTTGTATGCTAAGTAGATGGTTTTTCAAATTTATATTTTGCGGATGAGTTTAGCCGGGTTGCCGGCTACAATGGTATTGGCCTCAACATCTTTGGTGACGACACTTCCTGCCCCGACAACTGCATTCTCACCGATAGTCACACCGGGTAGAACAGTCGCCCCAGCTCCAATCCAAGCGCGCCTGCAGATACGGACAGGTTTGCAGGTAATAATCCAACGGTTGTCGAGGTCGTGGTTGTTTGAAATGAGCTGGGCGTTTGCTGCTATCATAACATCATCTTCTATGGTGATACCACCTGCCGCCATCATAAGGCAATCACTGTTTATCACCACATTTTTCCCAATGCTTACTTTATTGAATCTAACACCTTTTAGAGGAGTGACTATACGGCTGTTCTCGCCAATTTCGGGAAACAGCTGATGTATGAGCGAGTTATATTCATCAGTAAACGGCATAGTCTGATTCAGCCGGAAAAGAGTTTGGGTATGAAAATGTGACAGTTTCAGCTCTTCCTCAGTCGGATGTGCGCAGTCAATTCTTATTTCTTCCATAATTCATATACTTTTATATTTTATTTGTCATGTATCACTCGGTAAATTTAGTTATTATTTTCCGACTATCAGACTCTTGCGTTGAAATTGGTAAACATATACTTAATCCGTGTCAGCATGACATGAATATCTCAGTTGCGACATTCTGCCTGTCATCACCCGTGTGCATGAAGAGAAAAGGGTGGAAATAGAATATTAATAATATTGATAGGCGGTCAAATATTAACTAAATTTGTACTACATAATGGAAACAATTATTCCAAGCGGAACATTGGCTGAACAGTCAATGTTGAATGTTATAATATCTGTAAGTATGACAATATAATGGAGAAGTATAATGCCGATTGAAAGATTTAATATAGAGTGTTACAGCAAGTATGAAAGTGACTTATTGGAGTATCTATTCCCGGTTGCAGATAAGTTTGCACCTGATATAGTCATTTGTGAAAACGGAACGGCATATAAGGTTGAATCGCAAGCACCGTATATATTCATGCGCAGATATAGCAGTGGCAATCTTAACGTACATTTTCAGTATGAGGACTATATCAAGACAAGCAGCGATAATAACGAGAGTATAATAGCCATCATAAATGCGTTAGGAATAGACGCCGAGAAGTTTTGGTACCTGCTGCTATTTATATCTGACTATGTGAGCGGCAACACTATGAAATGTAACGCAACTCCCAAAGAGGAAATAGAGCAGATGATAGCCTTCATCGAGCAAAACGAAGAGAGCATCTCCGCATTGAGTGGAGTCAAAACCAAGCAGGAAATGAAATTAAGTCTGCATATTAAGGGTAAGACCTTGAACATAAGTAATCCTGATACTCTTTGGGCAATATCCGCTTTTTGCAAACATGGTCTGTCCCTTGTGGATGAAAACAGTAAATTGAATGCCGGTTCAATATCGGTGGCAGATATGACAGATACTGTACAGATAGGGTTGTTTGCCGATATGTTCAGATACTTCTTCAATATTTATCCGCAATTTAAATCAAAGAGAAAGAGAGGTAACAATCCGACGAAAAGCCTGCTTCGTCTGATTTCCAAATTAGTCTATTTCACCAAGCTTACCGCAAATGCAGACTACGATTCAGACGATGAAAATCTTAAGGGAATCATAAAATCATATAGTAATCAAAAGATAGAGACCATAAACGCGATATACGGTTAGGACATTAATACCGCGTATTCTGAGCATCATCCACTTCTATATTTCCTAAAGGGGAATAGAGAAGTGGAATTACTTTATTCCCTAATCCACTTGTTGAACCGGGCTAACTTCGCATCGTAATCAATGATACAAATGGTTTGTCAGTAAAAAGTAAAAAGATTAAAATATGGACAGAATAAGCTTGCAATTTCAGATGTTTGTTAT